>NZ_JCBANA010000019.1:0-88091 GCF_059760725.1 Achromobacter sp. 1014246743 | reverse complement strand
ATCTGTTAATAGAGACAAGGGCTGCGGGCACGGCGCGGGCCGCCGCGTGGCCTAGCGGCCGACGGCGTAGGCCTGCATCAGGCGCGGGGTGGCCGCGGCGTGCAGCAGGCCGTCGGCGTCGCGCGAGGCGGCGGTCAGGCGGCCGACCGACCATTGCGGCACCTCCTCGATCTGGTGCCCGCGCGCGCGCAGGGCCTCGATGGTGTCGACGCCGAAGCCGCTTTCGACGGCCAGGTGGCCCGGCTTGCGGTCGCGCGGATAGAACGACGACGGGAAGTGCATGGTGTGCGACATCGGCAGGTCGATGGCTTCCTGCAGGTTCAGGCCATGATGCACGTGGCGCAGGAAGAACAGCAGTTGCCATTGTTCCTGCTGGTCGCCGCCCGGCGTGCCGAACGCCAGGTACGGCCGGCCGTCGCGCAAGGCCAGGGACGGAGTGAGCGTGGTGCGCGGGCGCTTGCCGGGCGCCAGCGTGCCGGGCAGGCCTTCTTCCAGCCAGAACATCTGGGCACGGGTGTTCAGGCCGAAACCCAGTTCCGGGATGACCGGCGAAGACTGGAACCAGCCGCCCGACGGCGTGGCCGAGATCATGTTGCCCCAGCGGTCGATGACGTCCACGTGGGTGGTGTCGCCACGTTTGACCGAGGCGCGCATGTCGGCCAGGGTCGGTTCGTTGGTGACGCTGCCGGGCGCCGACACTTTGGACAGGCGCTGCAAGGTGTCCATGACGCGGGCGACCTGGGCCTCGAAGCCGGGAATCAGGCCGGGCTGCAGTTCGTGCGAGGCCTGCTCGCCGATCAGGGCGCGGCGCGCGGCGTTGTAGTCGTCGGACAGCAAGGAGTCCAGCGGCACGTCGACGAAGGCCGGATCGCCGTAGTAGGCCTCGCGGTCGGCGAAGGCCAGCTTCATGGCTTCGGTGACGCGATGCACGAATTCGGCGCTGTTGGGCCCGACGCCGGCCAGGTCCATGTCTTTGAGCAGCGCCAGCGTCTGCAGGAAGACCGGCCCCTGGCTCCAGGCCCCGGCTTTGGCGACGGTGTAGCCGTGATAATCGTAGGTGGCGGGCTTGTCGTAGCTGGCCGACCAGCCGGCCAGATCGTCGGCGGTGATGACGCCGCGGTGGCGTTCGCCGCTTTCGTCCATGACCTCGTTGCCGCGGGCGAACCGGTCGATGGCCTCGGCCACGAAGCCGCGGTAGAAGGCATCGCGGGCGGCTTCGATCTGGCGCTCGCGGTCGCCACCGGCCTGCTCGGCGGCCTGCAGCACGCGGGTCCAGGTGTGGGCCAGCGCGGGGTTGCGGAACAGCTTGCGGGCTTCGGGCACATTGCCGCCGGGCACGTAGATCTCGGCGGTGGTGGGCCAGTGGGTCTGGAAGAAATCCTTCAGGCCGGCAATGGTGTTGGAGATGCGCGGCATCAGCGCATGGCCGTGCTCGGCGTAATAGATGGCGGGTTCGAGCACGTCGCGCACCCGCATCGTGCCGTGGTCGCGCAGCAGTTGCATCCAGGCGTCGAACGCGCCGGGAATGACGGTGGCCAGCAGGCCGTTGCCGGGGATGAGTTTGAGGCCTTCGGCGCGGTAGCGGTCCAGCGTGGCGCCGGCCGGGGTGGTGCCCTGGCCGCACAGCACTTCCAGCTTGCGGGTGTGGGCGGAATAGAACACCGCGGGCACTTCGCCGGCCGGGCCGACCAGGTGAGGTTCCACCACTTGCAGCACGAAGGCCGAGGCGACACAGGCATCGAAGGCGTTGCCGCCGCGTTCCAGCAGCGACATGCCGGCCGAGCTGGCCAGCCAGTGGGTGGAGGTCACGACACCGAAGGTGCCGAGGATTTCCGGGCGAGTCGTAAACATGGTGCGATCCTGTTGCGGACGGCGGGAAGCCGGTGGCCGCAGCAATAAGTAAAAACGGGACCCGTTTGCCGGGTCCCGCGATCAGGGTTTATTTCTTGGCGAGGCTGACGCCCTTCAGGCGGATCAGGCCATCGGGGTACGGCACGAAGCCGTCCAGCTTCTTCTGGGCGCCGAAGGTCCAGGGCAGGTAGAACAGGTAGACGATGGGACGCTGGTCCTGCATGACCGACAGCACCTTGTCGTACATGGCGCGGCGCTTGGCCGTGTCGGGTTCGGCGCGGGCGTCATTGAGCAGCTTGTCGGTGTCGGCGTCGCAGAACTTGCCGTCGTTCAGGTTGCCCTTGCAGCTGACGTACTGGTGGATGTTGCCGCTGGGATCGACCCGGCCGGACCAGCCGCTCTGGCCCACTTCGAAGTCGCCGCGGGCCAGCGACGATTGCAGCGAGGCGAATTCGACCGGACGCAGGGTGATGTCGAAGCCGGCTTCGGCACCCATGGCCTGAACCAGTTCGAACACCTGCTGCATGGTGGTGTTGTTGCCGAAGGTGATCTCGAACTTGACGCGATCAAAGCCCGCTTCCTTCAAGAGCGCCTGCGCCTTCTTGGGATCGCGGCCGCTGTGCTCGAACGACTTGTTGTACGCGAAGCTGGCCGGCGGGAACGGCTGGTAGGCGGGCTGGTACTGGCCTTCGCCGATGACCTGGTTGAGCACGTCGCGGTCGATGGCCAGGTCCAGCGCCTGGCGCACACGCTTGTCTTTGGCCAGCGGGTTGTCGGCGCGCGCGCCGTTGCCCAGGTTGACGGAAATCGACTGGAAGCCCAGGCCCGTGACCGGCGCCAGGCGCAGGTTGGGATCGTCCTTGACGGCCTTGGCGTCGCTGGGAGCCACGCGCTCGATGATGTCCAGGTCGCCGGCGCGCAGGTTGTTCAGGCGCACGGTGTTGTCGGGAATCGGCGTGAAGACGACGCGGTCGAAGTGATAGTTGCCGGCGTCCCAGTACTTGGGGAATTTCTCGAGCACGATGCGGTCGTTCTGGACCCGTTCCTTGAACTGGTAGGGGCCCGAGCACACGGGCTTGCCGCCCGGGTCTTTGTCGAACGAGGCCGGCGAGATCATCATGCCGGCGCGGTCCGACAGCTGCGACAGCAGCGAGGCGTCGGGTTCGGCCAGGTGCAGCACCACGGTCTCGGCGTCCGGCGCATCGACGCTGGCCACGGTGGCCAGTTCGCTCTTGCGGTTGCTGTCGGGCAGCGTGCGGGCGCGATCCAGGTTGGCCTTGACCGCGGCGGCGTTGACCGGGGTGCCGTCATGGAACAGGGCGTCGGTGCGCAGCTTGAAGGTCAACGTCTTGTTGTCGGGACTGGTGGACCAGGACTGCGCCAGTTGCGGCACGAACTTCAGGTCCGGCGTGATGTCGACCAGCTTGTCGCATAGCGAGGCGAATACGATGCGGCCGACAAAGGTGCGGGCGCGCACCGGGTCGAGCACGTCCGGATCGTCTTGCAGGCCGATACGCAGGGTGGACTGGGCGTGCGCCAATCCGCTGGCCAGCATTCCCGCCATGGCCATGGCGAGGCAAAGTTTACGCATGAATGATCTCCGTCGATTCAGGGGGTCGGCTTCCCTGCCCGCCAGCGGCGCGCCGCCCGGCGATGAGGGAACAGACCCTGAGCCGTGCTGCATCGCCGGGCCCATCCCCCCGTTGCGCACGTTCTTGTTGGATTCTGCGCCAGGCGCGCGGCGATTGTATAGAGCGGGGCCTGTCGCAGGCCTAAATGGGCGCCGGCCGACCGCCTTGCGGACGATTGACGGGGCACGCGCCTGGCGCAGGGGTCCGCCCGGGCCTTCCTTGCGCCGTCAGCCGCCGCAGCGGCTGCCCCGCCCCGCCACCGTCACGGCAGGCGGCAAGGCGCCGAGAAATCCACGGCCGTCAGCACCGATTCCCGCAGCCGGGCGACCAGCGGACGGGTATCGTCGCGCCGGTGCTGGAAGGAATAGGGCAGCGCGGCCGGCTCCGGGTCGCCTTGCAGCACCTTGAGGCTGCCTTCGGCCTGCAATGCCTGGGCCCAATGGCTGGGCAGCAGCCCGACGCCCGTGCCCTCGATCAGGAGACCCGCGATGGCCCCCCAGTTGTTGCACGCGAGCCGCTGGCCGGCGATGTCGCGCCCGGCCAGCCAGTCGTCGATGATGCGGGTGGTGCCGGCGCCTTCGGGCAGCGTCACCAGCGGCAGCCGCGCCAGCAGCGCCGGCGACATGCGGGTTTCGCCGTCCAGCACCGTCGGCGCAGCGACCCAGGAGAACGCGGCCTGGCCGATGGGCGAGGACGCGATATTGGGACGCGACGAGCGCCCGGCGATGACCGCGAAGTCCAGTTCGCCGTCGGCGACCCGCTGTTCCAGCACCTGGCCGATGTCCACGTAGGGTTCCAGCACCAGGTCGGGGTAGGCGGCGCGCACGACGCCGATCAGACGCGGCAGCCAGGTCAGCGCGGTCAATTCGCCGACGCCGAAGCGGCAGCGGCCGCGCAGGCCGGGGGTTTCGGCCAGCGAGGCGCGGATCTGGTCCGCGGCGGCCAGCAGTTCGCGTGCCTGCGGCACCAGCCGCTGGCCGGCGTCGGTGAGCACGGCCTTGTGGCCGCTGCGGTCGAACAGCGGTTGACCCAGCGCGTCTTCAAGCTCGGTGATGCGCTTGGACAGCGACGACACCGACAGGTGCAGGCGCTCGGCCGCCACGGCGAAACTGGCGCAGGTGGCGGCCCAATAGAAGGCTTCGAGTTGCTTGAGGGTCATGCCCGGATTGTAGGGGCGCGGCCCGGCGCCGGGCGATCCCGGCGCGGTGGGTGACCTGGGGCGGTCAGGCGCCCTGCTGCAGCCGCAGTTGCGGCGACAGGCGCAGGGTGTCGATGGCGGCGCGGAGCATGCGCTCGACGCGCGGCCAGATATCGCCCTTGAGGCGGTCGGACCAACAGATGGTGCCGAACACCCCTTCGATGAGGGAATGCAGGTAGACGTTGGACAGGCGCACGTCCAGGGCGCGCGGCAGATCGTCGCGGCTGACGGCGGCGCGCAGCAGTTTTTCGGACGTGCGCAGGGCGTGGCGTTCCCACAGGTCGCGGCGTCGCAGCAGCGGCGCGTTCTCGTCGCTGCGCTCGCACTTCAGATACAGGATTTCCAGCACGCGCTGCACCGAACCTTCCTCGGCGTAGATCTGCACGTACTGGCGCATGGAGGTATAGAGCGATTCCAGGGCCTCGCCCTCGGTCGACACGCGGGTCATGGTGACGGCTTCGCCCAGCGCGCGGTCGCACATGGCGATGCAGACATCGATCTTGTTCTTGTAATGGCCGTAGACGGCGCCCCGGGACACGCCCGCGTAATCCGCGATGTCGCTCATGGTGGTGCTGGCGACGCCCTTGGACAGGAACACGTGTTCGGCGGCGTCCAGGATGCGGTCGCGGGTGCGTTGGGATTCTTCTTTCGTCTTGCGGGCCATACAGAGATCTCCTTGTGAAGTGGGTTGAGGGGGGAAAGCAGACAAACAAATGGCGGCCCGAGGCCGCCGTTTGCGCACTGTAAATATGTATGCAGACGCCAGCATACTTTCGAACAAAACAATTAATCAAGCATGACGGATTAAATGATAGACTGCGATCCCCACAGGGAAAACCCGCGCAATTCCCTTTATTGCCCCTTGCGGGCGCACCACAATAATTTTTAGAAAATGACGCACCGAGTCCCCCTGAGAACGCTCGCTCTCGCATCCGTACTGGTTCTTGTTTCTGCCTGCTCGCCCAAGGACGCCCCGGACGCCGCCCAGGCGCCCGCCGAGGTCGGCATCATCGTGGCCAGGCCCACCCCCACGGCCGTCGCCAGCGAGCTGCCCGGCCGCCTCGAGCCCTATCGCGAGGCCGAGGTCCGCGCCCGCGTGGCCGGCATCGTGATCCGCCGCCTGTATGAAGAAGGCCAGGAAGTCGCGCGCGGCGCGCCGCTGTTCCAGATCGACCCGGCACCGCTGCAGGCCGCCTACGATTCCGAGGCCGCCTCGCTGGCCCGCGCCCAGGCCAATCTGTCGGCCGCGGCCGACAAGCTGCGCCGCTACGCCGACCTGGTGTCGGACCGCGCCATCAGCGAACGCGACCACGCCGAAAGCGTGGCCCAGGAACGCCAGGCCCGCGCCGAGGTGGCGCTGGCCCGCGCCAACCTGCAAAGCGCCAAGCTGCGGCTGGACTACGCCCGCGTGACCTCGCCGATCGACGGGCGCGCCCGCCGGGCGCTGGTGACCGAAGGCGCGCTGGTGGGCGAAGGCCAGGCCACGCCGCTGACGGTGGTGCAGCAGCTGGACCCGATCTACGTCAACTTCTCGCAACCGGCGGCCGAGGTCATGCAGTTGCAGAAGCAGATCCGCGCGGGCGCCGTGCAGGGTGTTGCGCCCGACCAGGTGCGGGTGCGGCTGGTGCTGCCCGACGGAACCGAATACGGGCGCGGCGGCACGCTGTCGTTCTCGGACCTGGCGGTGGACCCCGGCACCGACAACATCACCCTGCGCGCGGTGTTCGACAACCCCGAGCGCGAACTGCTGCCCGGCATGTACGTACGGGTGCGGCTGGAGCAGGCCGTCAACCGCGATACCTACCTGGTGCCGCGCAACGCCCTGCTGCGGGGCGCCAATGGCGCCCACCTGCTGGTGGCGGGTGACGACGGCGCGTTGCGCAGCATTGCGGTGACGGCACATCGCCTGCTGGGCCCGAACTGGGTCATCACGCAGGGGCTGTCGGGCGGTGAACGCGTGGTGGTCGAGAACGTCGCGCAGTTGGCCCCCGGCCAGACGATCAAACCGGTCGAGCGAGCGGCGCCCACGGCGCCCGCCCCGGCCGCAGGAAACCAGAACAAAGGGTAACCGCCATGGCGCGTTTCTTTATTGATCGCCCCGTATTCGCGTGGGTGATCTCGCTGCTGATCGCGTTGGTCGGCCTGTTGTCGATCCGCGCGCTGCCGGTGGCGCAGTATCCGGACATCGCTCCGCCCGTCGTGAACATCGGCGCCAGCTACCCGGGCGCCTCGGCCAAGGTGGTCGAAGAGGCCGTCACCGCCATCATCGAACGCGAGATGAACGGCGCCCCGGGCCTGATGTACACCTCGTCCAGCAGCGATTCGACCGGCTGGGCCAGCATCAACCTGACTTTCAAGCAGGGCACCAACCCCGACATCGCGGCGGTGGAAGTGCAGAACCGTCTGAGGGCGGTCGAGCCGCGCCTGCCCGAATCCGTGCGCCGCGACGGCGTGCGGGTGGAAAAGGCCGCCGACAACATCCAGCTGGTGGTGTCGCTGAAATCCGACGGCAGCCTGGACGACATGCAGCTGGGCGAACTGGCCGCGTCCAACGTGTTGCAGGCGTTGCGGCGCGTGGAAGGCGTGGGCAAGGTGCAGTCGTTCGGCGCGGAAGCGGCGATGCGCATCTGGCCGGACCCGGCCAAGCTGACCGCGCTGTCGCTGACGCCGGGCGACATCGTGACGGCGCTGCGCAGCCACAACGCCCGCGTCACCATCGGCGAACTGGGCAACCAGGCCGTGCCGAAAGACGCGCCGCTGAACGCCAGCATCGTGGCCGGCGAATCCCTGCACACGCCCGAACAGTTCGGCAATATCCCGCTGCGGGCGCAACCGGGCGGCGCCACCCTGCGCCTGAAGGACGTGGCGCGGGTGGAGCTGGGCGGCACCGACTATATGTACCTGTCGCGCGTGAACGGCCTGACCGGCACCGGCCTGGGCATCAAGCTGGCGCCGGGGTCGAACGCGGTCGAGACCACCCGCCGCATCCGCGACACGATGCGCGAGCTGGCGCAGTACTTCCCGCCCGGCGTCACCTGGGATATTCCTTACGAGACCTCGACGTTCGTCGAGATCTCGATCCAGAAGGTGCTGATGACGCTGCTGGAAGCCGTGGCGCTGGTGTTCTGCGTGATGTACCTGTTCATGCAGAACCTGCGCGCCACGCTGATTCCGACGCTGGTGGTACCGGTGGCGCTGCTGGGCACGCTGGGCGTGATGCTGGCGCTGGGCTATTCCATCAACGTGCTGACCATGTTCGGCATGGTGCTGGCCATCGGCATCCTGGTGGACGACGCCATCGTGGTGGTCGAGAACGTCGAACGCATCATGGCCGAAGAAGGCCTGTCGCCGCACGATGCCACGGTCAAGGCGATGGGCCAGATCAGCGGCGCCATCGTCGGCATCACGGTGGTGCTGGTGTCGGTATTCGTGCCGATGGCGTTCTTTGACGGCGCGGTGGGCAACATCTACCGCCAGTTCGCCGTGACGCTCGCCGTGTCGATCGCCTTTTCGGCCTTCCTGGCGCTGTCGCTGACGCCGGCGCTGTGCGCCAGCCTGCTCAAGCCGATTCCCGCCGGCCACCACGAAAAGCGCGGTTTCTTCGGCTGGTTCAACCGCGCCTTCGCGCGCCTGACGGTGCGCTACACGGCACGGGTGTCGGGCGTGCTGGCGCGGCCGGTGCGCTTCGGCCTGGCCTACCTGCTGGTGATCGGCGTGGCCGCGCTGCTGTTCGCGCGGCTGCCGTCGTCATTCCTGCCGGACGAGGACCAAGGCAGCTTCATGGCCATGGTGATCCTGCCGCAAGGTTCGCCCCAGGCCGAGACCATGGCCGTGGTGAAGGACGTGGAACGCTACATGATGGAGCACGAGCCGGTGCAGTACGTGTATTCGGTCAACGGCTTCAGCCAGTACGGCAGCGGCCCGAATTCGGCCATGTTCTTCGTGACGCTGAAGGACTGGAAGGAACGCCGCGACGCGGCGCTGCACGTCGACGCGGTGGTCAAGCGCATCAACGAGGCGTTTGCCGGGCGCAAGAACGTGATGGTGTTCGCGTTGAACTCGCCCCCGCTGCCCGATCTGGGATCGACGTCGGGTTTTGACTTCCGGCTGCAGGACCGCGGCGGCCTGGGCTACCAGGCCCTGACCGAGGCGCGCCAGAAATTGCTGGCGGCCGCCGCCAGGCATCCGGCGCTGACCGAAGTGGTATTCGCCGGCCAGGAAGAGGCGCCGCAGCTGCAACTGCGCGTGGACCGCGACAAGGCGCAGGCCATGGGCGTGCCGATCGACGAGATCAACACCGCGCTGGCGGTGATGTATGGGTCGGACTATATCGGCGACTTCATGCTGAACGGCCAGGTGCGGCGCGTGATGGTGCAGGCCGATGGCAAGCGCCGCGTCGACGTCGACGACATTTCGCGCCTGCACGTGCGCAACCTGCAAGGCCAGATGGTGCCGCTGTCGGCGTTCGCCACGCTGAAATGGGACATGGGGCCGCCGCAACTGAACCGCTACAACGGCTTTCCGTCGTTCACCCTGAACGGGTCGGCGGCGCCGGGCCACAGCAGCGGCGAGGCCATGCGGGCGATGGAATCGCTGGCGGCCGAACTGCCGCGCGGCATCGGCTTTGACTGGTCCGGGCAATCGTACGAAGAACGGTTGTCCGGCAACCAGGCGCCGGTGCTGTTCGCGCTGTCGGTGCTGATCGTGTTCCTGGCCCTGGCCGCGCTGTACGAAAGCTGGTCCATCCCGCTGGCCGTGATTCTGGTGGTGCCGCTGGGCGTCATTGGCGCGCTGCTGGGCGTGACGGTGCGCAGCATGCCCAACGACATCTACTTCAAGGTCGGCCTGATCGCCACCATCGGCCTGTCGGCCAAGAACGCGATCCTGATCGTGGAAGTGGCCAAGGACCTGGTGCGCGATGGCCAGGGCATTCTGTCGGCCACGCTGGAAGCGGCGCGGCTGCGGTTGCGCCCCATCGTGATGACCTCGCTGGCGTTCGGCGTGGGCGTGCTGCCGCTGGCGCTGGCCACCGGCGCCGCGTCCGGCGCGCAGGCGGCCATCGGCACCGGCGTGCTGGGCGGGATCATCACGGCCACCGTGCTGGCGGTGTTCCTGGTGCCGCTGTTCTTTCTTATCGTGGGGCGCATGGTTGGCATGCGCGCCCGCCCCGCGCGGCCCCAGGCCCGCGAATCGCTGGAGACCACGCCATGAAGCCCATGGCCATGACCCTGCTGGCGCTGGCCTTGTCCGGCTGCTCGCTGGCGCCGACGCATGAGCGCCCCGCGGCGCCCGTGCCGGCGCAGTACGACACGCCGGCGCAAGCCGGCCAGGCCGCGCCGCCGCAAGACTGGCGCGCCTATTTCAACGACCCCGCGCTGCAAGCCTGGATCGAGGCCGCGCTGGCCAACAACCGCGACCTGCGCGTGGCGGCGCTGCGCATCGAAGAGGCGCGCGCGCTGTATGGCGTGCAGCAGTCGGAACGCCTGCCGGCCATCGACGGCAGCGGCGAATTCAGCCGCGGCCGCACCGTGGAACCCGGCCAGCCGCGCATGCCGGTCGCCAACCGCTACCGCGCCGCCGTGGGCATCACGGCTTTCGAGCTGGATTTCTTCGGCCGCGTGAAAAGCCTGTCCGACGCGGCGCTGTCGCGTTACCTGGCCAGCGCCGAGGCGCATCGCGCCGCCACGCTGGCGCTGGTGGCCGAGACCGCCACGGCCTACTTCAACCAGCGGTCGCTGGCCGAACAACTGCGACTGACGGACAGCACACTGGCGCTGCGCGAGACGACGCTGAAGCTGACTCGGCGCCGCTACGAGGCCGGGCTGGAAACCGCCATTGGCCTGCGCACCGCTGAAATGCTGGTGGAAACCTCGCGCGCCACCCGCGCCGAGCTGACCCGCGAGGCCAGCCTGGCGCGACACGCGCTGGGCCTGCTGGCGGGAGATTTCTCGCTGGCGGCGGGCATCGACCCGGCGCCGCTGGAAAGCCAGCGCCTGACGCCGCTGGCGGCCGGCCTGCCGTCGGACCTGCTGATGCGCCGCCCCGACCTGCGCCAGGCCGAGAATATGCTGCGGGCCGCCAACGCCGACATCGGCGCGGCGCGCGCGGCCTTTTTCCCGTCGGTGCAACTGACGACCGACATCGGCACCACCGCCGGCAGCTTTTCGGATCTGTTCAGCGGGGGCACCGGCAACTGGACCTTCGCGCCGCGCCTGACGCTGCCGATATTCAACGCCGGCCGCAACCGGGCCAACCTGTCGCTGGCCGAAACGCGCCAGCACATTGCCGTGGCGCAATACGAAGGCAGCGTGCAGGCCGCGTTCCGCGACGTGGCCGACGCCCTGTCAGCCCGCGACGCGTTGCGCGACCAGATCGAGGCCCAGCGCAAAGTGCGCGACGCCGACCGCGAACGCCAGCGGCTGGCCGAGCGCCGTTACGCCCGCGGCGTGGCCGACTACCTGGAAATGCTGGAAGCCCAGCGCAGCCTGTTCGATTCGGAACAGGAATACATCCGGCTGCAACAGCGCCGCCTGGTCAATGCGGTGGATCTGTACAAGGCCCTGGGCGGCTGGGATGACGGCCGCGATCCGGCGTCGTAGCGCCGCCGGCCGTCAGGGGCGCGCGCTGACGCGGTAGGCGCAGCGGCGTGCGCCCAGCAGGATGTGTTCTTCACGTTCGATGCGCACGCCCTCGCCCAGCGCCTGGCGGAACAGTTCCAGTTCGCTGCGGCAAAAGCCCATACAGGCCTGGGCCGCCGCACAGATGGGACAGTGGTTTTCGATGAACAGGAAATCATCGCCGTCGCGGCGCATTTCGGCCATGTAGCCTTCGGCAGAACGCTGCTGCACCAGCCGCTGCAACTGATCTTCGAGCGTGGCGGCGCCGGCCAGCGCCTGCCGGTAGCTGGCCAGCATGGCGGTTTCACGCACGGATATCAGCTTGTCCACGCCGTCTTCGCCGAACACCTGGCGCACGGCATTGATCATCTGCACCGTCATGTCGGCGTGGGTGTCGGGAAAGCGGCGGTGGCCGGCGTCGGTCAGGAACCAGATCTGGGTCGGCCGCCCGCGCCCGGCGCTGCGGCTTTCCGAGTCGACCAGGCCGTCGGCATGCAGCCGCGTCATCTGCTGGCGCACGGCTTCGGCCGTGACCTCCAACTGGCGCGCGATGGCCGCAACCGACTGCGGACCGCGCGTCTTCAGCGTCATGAGCACGCGGTCCGCAGGCTGGTGCGGCTGCCAGGCAATGGGTTTGGACAGATCGTCGGACATGGAATAACGGTTAGGCGCCAAGCCCCTATGGTGCCACGAACCGCCCCCCGGGTCAGCCGGCGGGGACCGACTGGGCGTCGTCCGCCCCGGCGGGTGCCTCCCAGCCTCCGCCCAGCGCCTTGTACAGCGCCACCAGGCTGGTGTAGGACGCCGTCTCGGCCACTGCCACGGCGTCCTGGGCGCGCAGCAAGGTACGCTGTGCGTCCAGCACCGTCAGGTACGGCGTGCTGCCTTCGCGGTAGCGCAGTCTTGCCAGGTCTGCTGCGCGGCGGCTGTGCGCGGCGGCCTCGGCCAGGTTGCCCAGACGCTGCTGGGTCTGGCCGTACTGCGTCAGCGCCCCTTCCAGTTCCTCGACCGCCTGCAATACCGTCTGTTCGTAGCGCGCCGCCTCGCCTTGTGAACGCGCCTGCGCCGCGCGCTTGCGGGCCTGGGCCGTGGGCAGGTTGAACGCCGGCCAGTTCACGCCCGGCGTCACGCTGAAGGCCCGGCTCGCCGCCGAACCGAAATCGCCGCCGCGCAGCGCCACGAAGCCCAGGAAGCCGCCCAGGTCGATGCGCGGATACAGCTCGGCAGTCGCCACGCCCACGTCGGCATTGGCGGCGGCACGGTTGCGCTCGGCGGCCGCCACGTCGGGCCGGCGGGCCAGCAAGGCGCCGACATCGCCGATGGGCAGGCGCGCCGCCAGCGGCGCTTGCGGGGTGGACGTGTCCAACTCGCCCAGTTCCACCGGCCGCAGGCCCGCCAGCACCGCCAGGCGGTAACGCGCCAGGCGCCGGGCGGTTTCCTGTACCGGCACGCTGGCCTGGACCGTTTCCAGTTCGGCGCGAGCGCTGGCCAGGTCGCCTTCGTCGCCGCGGCCGGCCGACACCATCGCCTGGATCACGCGCAGGCTGTCGCGCTGGCTGTCCAGGTTGGCGCGCGCCACCGCCAGGCGCTGTTCGGCGCCGCGCAGCTCGAAGTAGTTGCGCGCCACCTCCGCCGCCACCACGATGCGCGCCTGCGCCAAATCGGCGGCCTGGGCCTCGCTGCGCGCCGCGGCACCTTCGGCCGCTCGCCGCAGGCGGCCGAACAGGTCGATTTCCCAGGTGGCATCGAAGCCGGCGCGGTAGCTCTCGGCCAGGTTGCGCCGCCCCGTCACGCCCGGGTTGGCCTGCGACAGGCTGCGCTCGAAACTCCCGCCCAGCGTCACCGTGGGCAGCTGGTCCAGTTGTTTCTCGTCTAGCACGGCGCGCGATTCGGCCAGACGGGCCTGGGCGATGCGGATGTCGTGGTTGCGCTGCAGCGCCAGGGCGATCAGGCGGTCCAGTTGCGGGTCCTGCAACTGCTTCCACCAGTCCGCCTGCACGCGATCGCTGGAAAACAGCGCCTGTTCCGGGCTGGCCAGCGTCACCGGCGCGTCTTGCGGCTTCTGGTAATCGGGACCGACGGCGCAGCCGGCGGCGGCCAGCGCGGCCAGCAGCGTCACGACGCCGCGACGCAAGCGCAGGGGTAGTTCGGGATGTTTCATGGTCGTTTCCTCAATGCAGCACAAGCGACGGCGGTGGCGACGCATCTTCGGCCTGCGCCTGGGCCAATTCACGGGCGCGCGGCGTGTCGCTGGCGGCGCGGTGGTCGCGGGCCAGCACGGTGTAGACGGTGGGCAGCACGAACAGCGTGAACAGCGTGCCCACCAGCATGCCCACCACGATCACCAGGCCCAGGCTGTAGCGGCTGTGGGCGCCGGCCCCGCTGGCGAACAGCAGCGGGATCAAGCCCACCACCATGGCGGCGGTGGTCATCAGGATGGGGCGCAGGCGGATGCGGGCGGCCTGCTCCATGGCGCTGCGGCGATCCAGCCCGTGGCTGACCTGCATCTCGTTGGCGAATTCCACCATCAGGATGCCGTGCTTGCTGATCAGCCCGATCAGCGTCACCAGCCCGATCTGCGTATAGATATTGATGGTGGCCATGCCCAGCGCCAGCGGAATCAGCGCACCGCAGATGGACAACGGCACGCTCACCAGGATGATGAACGGGTCGCGCAGGCTTTCGTACTGCGCCGCCAGCACGAGGTAGATGACGATGATGGCAAAGATGAAGGTGATCATCAGCGCCGAGCCTTCCTGGCTGAACTGGCGGGCATCCGACTGCCAGTCGTAGCTGAAGCCGGCCGGCAGCGCCTGGGCCTGGCGCGTCAGGAACTGCACCGCGTCGCCCATGGTCACGCCCGGCATCGGAATGGCCTGGAAGGTGGCCGCGTTGAGCTGGTTGAACTGGGTCAGCTTGTTGGGTTCGACGCCCATCGACACCGACACGATGGTGGACAGCGGCACCTGCGCGCCGCTGGCGCTCTTGACGTAGTACTGCGCCAGCGATTCCGGCGAGATGCGCTGCTGCCGCAGGCTTTGCGCAATCACGTCGTACGAGCGGCCATCCATGCCGAAGCGGTTGACGTAGTTTTCCCCCACCAGTACGGCCAGCGTATCGCCCACGGCCTTCATGGTGACGCCCAGGCTGTTGGCCTTGGCGCGGTCCACCTTCAGCTGCACCACGGGGTTGTTGTAGTCCAGGTCGCTGTCGACCACCATGAACAGGCCGCTTTCACGGGCCGCCTTCTTCAGGGCTTCCATGGCCTCGTACACCACGGGATAGTCGGACGCGCTCATGATGACCATCTGCACCGGCAGGCCCCCGGTCGACCCCGGCAGCGGCGGCAGCTGGAAGGCGAAGATGTTGCTGCCTTCGATCTGGTTCACCCGGGCCTGCATGTCGGCCTGGATCTGGTCGGCCGAACGCTTGCGGTCCTGCCAGTCCACAAAGTCGACACCGCCGATGCTGTTGGCCACGCCGTCCGAGCCATTGATCAGCCAGCGGCCCTTTTGCTCGGGCAACGTGGCCATGACGTCGTCCCACTTCTTGCCGAACTTCTCGACGTAGTCGATGTTGGCCTGCTGCGGCGACTTGATGGCCGTGAGCACGGTGGACTGGTCTTCGACCGGCGCCAGTTCGCGCTGGGCGGCGTTGTACAGGAACGGCAGGCTGATCAGCACCGCCGCAGCCACCAGGCCCGTCACCCAGCGGTGGTGCAGCGACACGTCCAGCAGGCGGCCGTATGCGTCGCCCAGCCGGTTGAAGAAGCGCTCGGCGCGGCGCGCCATCCAGCCTTCGGACACGTGGCTGTTGAGCATGAACGAGCTCATCACGGGCGACAGCGTCAGCGCGATCACGCCCGACACCACCACGGCGCCCGCCAGGGTAAAGGCGAACTCCTTGAACAGCGACCCCGTCAGCCCGCCCATCAGGCCGATGGGCGCATACACCGCCGCCAGCGTGATGGTCATCGCGATCACGGGGCCCGCCACTTCCCGCGCCCCGATCAGCGCGGCGCGCACCGGGGATTTGCCTTCTTCGATGTGGCGGTGCACGTTCTCGACCACCACGATGGCGTCGTCCACCACCAGGCCGATGGCCAGCACCATGGCCAGCAGCGTCAACAGGTTCACGCTGAAGCCGAACAGCGCCATGATGGCGGCGCCGCCCAGCATCGACAGCGGAATCGTCACCACCGGAATCAACACGGCACGCAACGACCCCAGGCACAGGAAGATCACCGCCACCACGATAATGATGGCTTCCATCAGCGTATGCACCACGCCGTCGATCGATGCGCTGATGAAACGCGCCAGCTCGAACGGCACCTGCACGCTGGTGCCCGGCGGCAGGTTCCGCTTGATGTTGGGCAGCAGTTCATTGAGCCGCTTGACGATCACCAGCGGGTTGCCGACCGGCGTGGCGTTCAGGCCGAAGTACACCGCCGGCTCGCCGTCCATCAGGCCGCTGGAATCGGTCGAGGCCGCGCCCAGTTCCACGGTCGCCACGTCGCCCAGGCGCACGATCGCGTCGCCGTCGCGCTTGACGACCATGTCGCGAAACTCCGCCACGTTGACCAGATCGGTGTTGACCTTGATGTTGGACGCCACGTACAGGCCTTTGACCTGGCCGGGCGCGGCCTGCACGTTGTTCTGGCGCAGGGCCCCGTCCAGCTCGCCGGCCGAGATGCCGCGCGCCGCCAGGCGGTTGGGGTCCAGCCAGATCCGCATCGCCAGCTTCTGGCCGCCGTAGAGTTCCACGCTGGCGACCCCTTCGATGGACGACAGCTGCGGCTGCACCACGCGCGACAGGTAGTCGGTCAGGGCTGGCAGCGCCATGGTGGTGCTGGAAAAGCCCACGTAGGCCACGGCCGTGGCTTCGCCGGCCGACTTGACCAGCACGGGGTCGTAGGCATCCTGCGGCAGGCGGTATTTGACTTCGTTGACCTTGGCCATGACCTCGGTCATGGCCTTGTTGGAGTCGGCGTTCAGTTTCATGCGCACGGTGATCACGCTGCGCCCCTGGATCGACGACGACGACAGGTAGTCGATGCCTTCGACCGTGGCGACGGACTGCGCGATGGGCTGCGTGACGAAGCCCTGCATCAGGTCGGGCGAGGCGCCCGGGTATTGCGTAGTGATGGTGATGGTGGTGCTTTCGGTCAGCGGGTACTGGCGTATCGGCAGGCCGCTCAGGGCACGCAGCCCCATCAGCAGGAGCAGCGTGCTGACCACCAGCGCCAGCACGGGCCGGCGGACGAACAGATCGGTGAATGTCATGTCAGGCTCCGTGCGCTCATCGGGCTTGCGCCACGGATTGGGGCGCGGCGCCGGCATCCAGCGCCACGGTGTCCTGGGCGCTGATCTCGACGGCCGCGCCGTTGTGCAGGCGCAGTTGGCCCGAGGTCACGACCCGATCGCCGGGCTTCAGGCCCTTGGTCACCACCACCCGCCCCTGGGCACGTTCGGCGGTCTGCACATAGGCCTGGGCCACGGTCGGCGTCGCCGAGGCGTCGCCCGCCTTGGGCGGCAACACGACATAGACCGAATCGCCGTAGGCGCTGTAGCTGACGGCGGTTTCCGGCACAGTGATCACGCCCGGGCGCGGCGGCAGCACCACCTTGCCATGGGCAAACATGCCGGCGGCCAGTGCGCCGTCGGCATTGGCCAGGGTGGCCTGCACGCGCACGGTGCGCGAACCGGGATCGATCTGCGGCTCGATGGTGGTGACGGCGCCTTCGAACACGCGGTCGGGGTGGGCATCGACCGTCACCGCCACCGGCTGGCCGGCCCGCAGCGCCCCCAGGGCCTGCTCGGGCAACGTGATGTTGGCGTAGACGCTGGCCGCGTCGGTCAGCGACACCAGCGGGTCGCCGGCGCGCGCAAACTGGCCCAGGTTCACGCGGCGCACGCCCAGCACGCCGTCAAACGGCGCCTTGATGCGCTTTTGCTCGATCAGCGCCTGGATGCGCTTGATGTCCCCGGCGGCCTGGTCGTAGTCGGCCTGGGCCTGGTCCAGTTGCTCGCGGGTGGCGGCCTGCAGCGGCACCAGGCGGCGGGTGCGGTCCAGCAGGGCCCGCGCGTTCCTGGCCTGGGCCTGCAGCCGGGCCAGCTCGCCTTGTTCGGGCGCGTCGTTCAGTTGCACCAGCAGCTGGCCGGCGCGCACCCGCTCGCCGGCGGTGAACAGAATCTGCGCCACCCGGCCGTCCACTTCGGCGGGCACCAGCACCTGGCGGGTCGCCTCCAGCGAGGCGATGCCCGACAGCGCCACCGGGAAATCCGCCTGGATGGCGGGGGCCACCGCGACCTTGGCCGGCGCCATGGCCCAGCCGCCCTTGTGCGACGCCCCGCCGAACTTCCAATACAGGCCGCCGCCCGCCACCACCGCCACGACCAGGATGCCGGCCGCCCATGCGCCAGATGTTGCCTTCATGATTCGCTCGCTATTTATCAAAGGAATGACTTGGATAATCCGGGAAATCACGCAGGAAGTCAAAATACCTAAAGTAATGTTGAGGATTGATGAATCCTATCGACGAAAAAAAGCCGCCGGCGCGAGGCCGGCGGCGGGAGATCGGGAAGTGGGGAAAAGGCGGCCTGGCCGGCAGTGGGACCGACCGGGCGTCCCAAGCGTCTAGGTGCGCACCATATGCAGGTAATGGCGGTGGCGTTCGTACTGGTCCAGGATGTCGCCGATGACCGCATCGCGGCTCCAGCCCATGATGTCGTAGTCCTGGCCGCCTTCGCGCAGGTGGACCTCGGCGCGGAAATACTTGCGTTCTTCCTCGTCGG
This sequence comes from Achromobacter sp. 1014246743, assembly GCF_059760725.1. Classification (NCBI taxonomy): domain Bacteria; kingdom Pseudomonadati; phylum Pseudomonadota; class Betaproteobacteria; order Burkholderiales; family Alcaligenaceae; genus Achromobacter; species Achromobacter sp. 1014246743. The sequence goes on along the minus strand of NZ_JCBANA010000019.1, from coordinate 70,000 downwards.
CCGCCTCTTCGGGGGTCAGGCTGGGGCGCACGAAGGCCCGCGGCTGCACCGAATAGAAGAAGTCCAGGTGTTCGCCGTGGTTCACTTCCAGCACCGCGCTGCCCTGGTCGGCGTCTTCCTTGACCGCGACGTCGTAGCCCTGCTTGCGCAATTCGTCGGCCACGTCCTCCAGCGCGGGCGTCACCACGTCGGACACGAAACGCACCACGTGGGCGCGCCGCGGCATCATGACCATGTTGCGCAGCCGCCGTTCCCACGACTGACCGCCGCGCGTCGGCCGCGACAGGGTCAGCGACTGGTAGCGGATGCCGCGCTTGGTGGCGTCCAGCTTCAGCGCCTTGAACAGCCCCCACAGCGACAGCAGCAGAATGATCGAGAACGGCAGCGCACTGGCGATGGTGGCCGTCTGCAACGCCGTCAGGCCGTCGGCCAGCAGCAGCGCAATGGCCACCGCGCCCATCGACAGCGACCAGAAGATGCGCTGCCACACCGGCGTGCGGTCGGCGCCGCCGGAGGCCAGCAGGTCGACCACCAGCGCGCCGGAGTCGGCCGAGGTGACGAAGAACACGGCCACCATGGCGATGGCGAAGATCGACATGATGCTGCTGAAGGGCAGCAATTCAAAGAAGGCGAACAGCGCCAGGGCGTTGTCGTCCTTGACCGTTTCGGCGAAGCCCTTGACCCCGTCGACCAGGATGAAGTGGATGGCGGTGTCGCCAAACACCGTCATCCAGAACAGCGTAAAGCCGGCCGGCACCAGCAGCACGCCGCTGACGAATTCACGGATGGTGCGGCCGCGCGAGATGCGGGCGATGAACAGCCCCACGAACGGCGACCACGCAATCCACCAGCCCCAGTAGAACAGCGTCCAGCCGCCGATCCAGTCGGACGGCTCGTAGGCATACAGGTTGAAGGTCTTGTTGACGATGTCGGACAGGTAGGCGCCGGTGTTCTGCACGAAGGTCTGCAGCAGGAACACGGTGGGACCGGCCACCAGCACGAACAGCAGCAGGATCACCGCCAGCACCATGTTGGCCTCGGACAGGATGCGGATGCCCTTGTCCAGCCCGCTGGCCACCGACAGGGTCGCCAGGCCGCAGGTGATGAGGATCAGGATGATCTGCGGAATCACGCCCACCGGAATGCCGAACAGGTGGTTCAGGCCGCTGTTCATCTGCGCCACGCCCAGGCCCAGCGACGTGGCCACGCCCAGCACCGTGCCGATGATGGCGAAGACGTCGACCGCATGGCCGATGGGGCCGTGGATGCGGTTGCCGATCAGCGGGTACAGGGCCGAACGCAGGGTCAGCGGCAGCCCGTGGCGAAAGCTGAAGAATGCCAGCGTCAACGCCACCACCGCGTAGATGGCCCAGGCGTGCAGGCCCCAGTGGAAGAACGTGATCTTCATGGCCTCGCGCGCCGCGGCAGCGGTTGCGCCCTCGCCCACCGGCGGCGACATGAAGTGCATGACCGGCTCGGCCACGCCGAAGAACATCAGCCCGATGCCCATGCCGGCCGAGAACAGCATGGCGAACCAGGTGAAATTGCGATAGTCGGGCTCGCTGTGGTCGGGCCCCAGCTTGATGTCGCCATAGCGGCTGATGGCCAGGAAAGCCACCGACAGCAGGATGATGGCGACCACCAGGATGTAGAACCAGCTGGCATTGCCCAGGATCCAGCGCTGGATGGTGTCGAACAGGTTCTGCGCGGTCTTGGGCGCCGTGATGGCAAAGCCCACCAGCAACAGGGTGAACAACGCGGCCGAGAAGAATACCGGTCGGTTGATGGTGGATGGTCGGGTTTCTGAAGACATGCTGCCGCTCCTTTCGCCCGAGGGATGCGTGGCTGCGGCGCTGGCCCCCTCAGTCCAGCCGGCGCGCCGCCGCTATTACTATCATGCCGCGCCCCCGTCTGACAACGCGGCGGGCGGGTGGCCGGCCCCTAGCCGGGGTCGCGCTCGCCGAACACGACCCGGCGGAAAAACCCCGCCAGCACCGCTTCGGTGGTTTCCGGGGGCACCCCTTGCGGGTCGAACGCGGCGCTGAACTGCATGCCGTCGGACAGGGCCAACAGGCCGATGGCCAGTTCGCGGGCCGGCAGCGGCAACGGCGTGCCGACGCGTTCGGAGAACTGGCTGACGTATTCGGTGGTGGCTTCACGCAATTCGCGCAGACAGGCGGTGAAACCGACGCGGAATTCCGGGTCCCGGGCGGCCTGCAGCTTGGCTTCCATCCAGAGCAGGAAGCACTCGTTGTCGCGGAAATGGGTGCTGTAGTACTGCAGCACGCTGGCTTCCATCTGCTCGCGGGTTTCGCCGGCTTCGAAGATGGCGCGCATGTCGGCCATCACGTTTTCGTGGTCGCGCTTGAGCAGTTGCAGGAACAGTTCGGATTTGCTGCCGAAATTGGAATAGAACGCGCCGCGCGTGTAACCGGCAAGCTCGGCGATGTCTTCGACGCTGGCGGCGACGAAACCCTTGGACAGGAAGATCGATTGCGCGGCATCGAACAGGCGCTGGCGCGTCTGGTCGCGGCTTTGCTCTCGGGTAAGGCGGACTTTTGACATGGGGCGATTCTAGCACCGCCTCGCATTTCAGATTCACACTTGTATTTGAATACATTGCTGCATTAGAATCCATGCCGTATCGGATTGCCAGCGCGTCTCGACAGCCTGTGAAGGCCGCCTCGCACCCGTCTCTCTTCCTGCCCGCGTCGCGAGGTGTTTCGTGAATTTCCCTGTCCCTGGCGCGCTTGCCGCGCTGACTCTGGCAGTGGCCCTGACCGGCTGCGGCAGCAAAGAACCCGAGGCGCCCGCGCCGCGGCCTGTCGTGGCCATGCCCGCCAAGGCCGACGCCACCCTGCCCGCCTGGACCCTGCCCGGCGAAGTGCAGGCACGCTACAGCACGCCCCTGTCGTTCCGCGTGGGCGGCAAGATCGTCGAACGCCTGGTGCGCCTGGGCGACACGGTCAAACCCGGCCAGGTGGTCGCCAGGCTGGACCCGGCCGACGCCACCAAGAACGCCGCCAGCGCGCGCGCCCAGTTGTCGGCCGCCCAGCACCAGCTGGACTACGCCAAGCAGCAGCTGGACCGCGACCGCGCCCAGGCCAAGGAAAACCTGATCGCCGCGAACCAGCTGGAACAGACCCGCAACGCCTACGCCTCGGCCCTGGCGCAGCGCGACCAGGCGCAGCAGCAGGCCGCCCTGTCGGCGGACCAGCTCAAGTACACGACGTTGCAGGCCGACCACGCCGGCGTGATTACCGCCGAGCAGGCCGACACCGGCCAGAACGTCAGCGCCGGCCAGGCGGTCTACAACCTGGCCTGGTCCGGCGATGTCGACGCCCTGTGCGATGTGCCCGAAAGCGTGCTGGCCGGATTGACCATCGGCCAGCGTGCCACCGTCACGCTGGCGCCGTTGCCCGGCAAGACCTTCAACGCCGTGCTGCGCGAGATCGCGCCGGCGGCCGACCCGCAAAGCCGCACCTACCGCGCCAAGCTGACCCTCGAATCGCCCCCGCCCGAGGTGCGGCTGGGCATGACGGCCAACATCAGCTTCGACAACCGCCAGGCCAACGGCGCCGTCACCTACACCGTGCCGGCCACCGCACTGTTCCATGACGGCACCGAACCCGCCGTGTGGGTGGTCAAGCCGCAGGAAGACACGCTGGAACTGCGCCGCGTGCAGGTGCTGCGCTACGACGCGCGCACCGTCACGCTGTCGCAAGGCGTGCAGGCCGGAGAACGGGTGGTCTGGCAAGGCGTGCACGCCGTGTCGGCGGGCCAGAAAGTCCAGGCGGTGCCGCCGCTGCACCCCGAGGACTTCGCATCATGAGCGCGCCGGTTCCCGAACATCCCGACGCGCATCGCCACGAAGAAGGCAAGTTCAACCTGTCGGCCTGGGCCCTGCGGCACCAGCCGCTGGTGATCTTCCTCATCACCCTGGTGACGCTGTTCGGCGTGCTGTCGTATTCGCGGCTGGCGCAGTCCGAAGACCCGCCCTTCACGTTCCGCGTGATGGTCATCAAGACCCTGTGGCCCGGCGCCACCGCGCAGCAGGTACAGGAACAGGTCACCGACCGCATCGCCAAGAAGCTGCAGGAAACGCCGTCCACGGACTTCATGCGCAGCTATTCGCGCCCGGGCGAATCGCTGATCTTCTTCACCATGAAAGACTCGGCGCCGGCCAGCGAGGTCGCCAACGAGTGGTACCAGGTGCGCAAGAAGGTCGGCGACATCGGCGCCACGCTGCCGCAAGGCGTGCAAGGGCCGTTCTTCAATGATGAATTCGGCGACGTCTACACCAACATCTACACGCTGGCGGGCGACGGCTTTTCGCCGGCCCAGCTGCGCGACTACGCCGACAACCTGCGCACGGTGCTGTTGCGCGTGCCGGGCGTGGCCAAGGTGGATTACTTCGGCGACCAGCCCGAGCACGTCTACATCGAGATCAGCAATACCCAGCTGACACGCCTGGGCGTGTCGCCGCAACAGATCGCCGAGGCCATCAACAGCCAGAACGCGGTGGCCAGCGCCGGCACGCTCACGACCGCCGACGACCGCATCTTCGTGCGGCCCAGCGGCCAGTTCAGCGATACCCGCGCCCTGGCCGAAACGCTGATCCGCGTGAACGGCAAGTCGATCCGGCTCGGTGACATCGCCACCATCCATCGCGGCTACGACGACCCGCCGACCGAGCAGATGCGTACCGGCGGCCAGCCGGTGCTGGGCATCGGCATCACGATGCAGCCGGGGCAGGACGTGGTGCACCTGGGCCGTGCGCTGGACGCCAAGTTCGGCGAATTGAAGGCCCGGCTGCCTGCCGGCCTGACGCTGACCGAAGTGTCGAGCATGCCCAAGGCCGTGTCGTTCTCGGTCGATGAATTCCTGCGTTCGGTGGCCGAGGCCGTCGCCATCGTGCTGATCGTCAGCCTGGTGTCGCTGGGTCTGCGCACCGGCATGGTGGTGGTGATTTCCATTCCCGTGGTGCTGGCCATCACGGCGCTGTTCATGGATGTATTCGGCATCGGCCTGCACAAGGTGTCGCTGGGCACGCTGGTGCTGGCGCTGGGCCTGCTGGTGGACGACGCCATCATTGCGGTCGAGATGATGGCGGTGAAGCTGGAACAGGGCTGGAGCCGCGCGCGCGCCGCCGCCTATGCCTACACCAGCACCGCCTTCCCGATGCTGACCGGCACGCTGGTGACGGTGGCGGGCTTTCTGCCGATCGCGCTGGCCAAGTCCAGCACCGGCGAGTACACCCGTTCCATCTTCCAGGTGTCGGCGATTGCGCTGATCACCTCGTGGTTCGCGGCCGTGGTGCTGATTCCGCTGCTGGGCTATCGCATGCTGCCCGAACGCAAGCGCGAGGCCCACCTGCCCGATGACCACGAGCACGACATCTACAACACCCGCTTCTACCAGCGCCTGCGAGGCTGGGTGGCGTGGTGCGTGGATCGCCGCTGGCGCGTGCTGCTGGCCACCATCGTGATCTTCGTCGTGTCGATGGCTGGCTTCGGCCTGGTGCCGCAGCAGTTCTTCCCCAGTTCGGACCGTACCGAGCTGCTGGTGGACGTACGGCTGCAGGAGGGCGCGTCGTTCGCGGCCACGCTGCGCCAGGTGGAACGGCTGGAAAAGGCGCTGGACGGCCGTCCCGAGATCGCCCATTCGGTGAGCTTCGTGGGCACCGGCGCGCCGCGCTTCTACCTGCCGCTGGACCAGCAGCTGGCCACGCCCAATTTCGCCCAGATCGTCATTACCGCGAACTCGGTGGAAGAACGCGAAAAGCTGGCCCGCTGGCTCGAACCCATGCTGCACGAGCAGTTCCCGGCGATCCGCAGCCGCCTGTCGCGGCTGGAGAACGGCCCGCCCGTGGGCTTTCAGGTGCAGTTCCGTGTCAGCGGCGACAAGATTGCCGACGTGCGCCAGGTGGCCGAGAAGGTGGCCGCCGAGGTCCGCGCGGACAGCCGCTCGGTCAACACGCAGTTCGACTGGGACGAGCCATCCGAACGCTCGGTGCGGTTCGACATCGATCAGCAGAAAGCGCGCGAGGTCGGCGTCACGTCGAACGACATTTCCAGCTTCCTGGCCATGACGCTGTCGGGCTACACGGTGACGCAATACCGCGAACGCGACAAGCTCATCAACGTCAGCCTGCGCGCGCCCAACGACGAACGCATCGACCCCGCCCGGCTGGCCACCCTGGCCATGCCCACGCCCAACGGCCCGGTGCCGCTGGGCAGCCTGGGCCACGTGCGCTACGGCCTGGAATACGGCGTGATCTGGGAACGCGACCGCCAACCCACCATTACCGTGCAGGCCGACGTCAAGAGCGGCGCCCAGGGCATCGACGTCACCCACGCCATCGACAAGAAGCTGAACGCGTTGCGGGCCGAACTGCCCGTGGGCTATCGCATCGAGGTCGGCGGCCCGGTCGAGGAAAGCGCCAAGGGCCAGTCGTCCATCAATGCGCAGATGCCGATCATGGTCGTGGCGGTGCTGACCCTGCTGATGGTGCAGCTGCAAAGCTTCGCCCGCGTGCTGATGGTGGTGCTGACCGCGCCGCTGGGCCTGATCGGCGTGGTGGCGGCGCTGCTGCTGTTCGGCAAGCCCTTCGGCTTCGTGGCGATGCTGGGGGTGATCGCGATGTTCGGCATCATCATGCGCAACTCGGTGATCCTGGTGGACCAGATCGAGCAGGACATCCGCGCCGGCCACAAGCGGGTGGACGCGATCGTCGGGGCGACGGTGCGGCGTTTCCGCCCCATCACCCTGACCGCCGCGGCCGCTGTGCTGGCGCTGATTCCGCTGTTGCGCAGCAACTTCTTCGGCCCCATGGCCACCGCCCTGATGGGCGGCATCACCAGCGCCACCGTGCTGACGCTGTTCTTCCTGCCCGCCTTGTACGCGGCCTGGTTCCGCGTGCGCCACGACGAACGCGATGAACCCGAAGGCGTGCCGCCCGGCGCCAATGCCGGCGATACCGCCGTACGAGGAGCCTGACGATGCAACCCCGTCACCCCGTCCCCGCCTGGCGCCTGGCCGCGCTGCCCCTGGTGCTGGCGCTGGGCGCCTGCGCCTTCGCCCCCGACAGCAAGCCGCCGGCGCTGGCCGCGCCCACGCACTATGGCGTAGAGGCCCTGCCCGCCGCCGGCGCCCCCGCCCAGGGCGTGGCGCAGCGCTACGAGCAAGGCGCGCGCCCGGTGCCCGAATGGTGGAAACGCTATGGCTCGGACGCGCTGAACGCCATGGTCGAGGAAGGCCTGGCCAACAGCCCCGACCTGGCTGCCGCCGAACGCAACCTGGCCGGCGCCCGCGAACAACTGCGCGGACAGGTCAATTCGTCGCTGCTGCCGTCCATCGACGCGGGCACCGACGTCACGCGCAAACGTGCGCTGACCATGCCCAACCTGGCCGAACCCACTGCGCTCTACAACGTCTTCACCGGCCAGATCCAGGCCAAATACGACCTGGACCTGTTCGGCGCGGCGCGCTTTGAAAACGCATCGCGCGCGGCCAAGGTCGAGCAGCAGGCGTTCCAGCTGGAATCGGCGCGCCGTTCGCTGGCCGGCAACATCGTCACCGGCGCCATCACGTCGGCGTCGCTGGCCGAACGCGTCGCGTTGACCGAAAAGCAGGTCGTGCTGTCGCGCCAGGTGGCGCGCGACACGCAGCGCCGCTACGAACTGGGATCGGCCTCGCAGAACGATGCCTTGCAGGCCGACCAGGATGCCGCCACGCTGGAAGCGTCCCTGCCCGGCCTGCGGGCGCAATGGCAGACCACGCGCCACGCGCTGGCCGTGCTGATGGGCCGCAGCCCCGACCAGGCGCCGCCCGATCTGGCCTTCGGCATGCTGGCCGTGCCGCCTGAAGTGCCGGTGCTGGTGCCATCCGAACTGCTGGCCGCCCGGCCTGACATCCACATCGCCGAAGCCGTGCTGCAAGCCGCCGCCGCCGACGTCGGCGTAGCCACCGCGCAGCTGTTCCCCAGCCTGTCGCTGTCGGCCTCCATGGGCAAGGGCGGCTTCAGCTGGCCTGCCGCGCTGTCCGGCGCGGGGTCGATCTGGGCGGTGGGCGCGTCGCTGACGCAACCGATCTTCCATGGCGGCGCGCTGCTGGCCGAACGCAGCGCGGCCAAGGAACGTTACGAAGCCTCGGTGCTGCAATACAAGCAGACCGTGCTGACGGCGTTCCGCGACGTGGCGGACACGCTGGCGCGGCTGGACGCCGACGGGCAGGCGCTGGCCTCGGCCGAAGCGTCGCGCCGGGCGGCCGAGCAATCGCACCGCAACACCGCCAGCCAGGTCCGCCTGGGCGCGCTGGCGCCGTACACGGCCTACGCCAGCGAGCAGCATTACGTCGCCGCGCGGGTGCGCGAAGTGGAATACGCCAGCGCCCGGCTGACGGAAACGGCGGCGCTGTTCCAGGCCATGGGCTCGCCCCTGCGGGCGCCGCAGGCGACGGCCCAGGCCGGCACGGCGCCGGCGGACGGCACGGCCAATTCGACCGCGACCGTGCCGCCCTCGCAGCAGCAGCAGCAGCAGCAGCAGCAGCAGCAGCAGCAGCAGTAAATCCCCGCCAAGCCCCGCGCTGACACGCGGCGCCAAGGCTGCCCCGCACAGGCCCCCGACGCTTCCAGCGCGGGGCCTGTGCCTTGATGCGCAACGCCTGCGCCAGCCGATTCGATCGCCGCGCCGCCTGTGGCAGCGCGGTGGGCTGGTCCTGCACGATGGCGTTCAGCCTGGCCGCATGGAATGCCTTTCTCGCTCAGTGCCCGCGGGTCGACGTCTCCCGCTCGGCGTCTCCCGGCTCGGCGTTCCCAGCCAGGCGCCCCCGGCTAGGCGCCCCCGGGCAAACCCTGGGTATTTTTGGCGCCAAAATAAGCTAATATTTTTTCATCCTCCCCTTCCCCCCCGACTGCACGGCGCCCTCGCGCCGCTATCCGTTCATGACCCAGATCACCCAATTTCCGTTCGTATCGGTTTCCGGTACCCCCGAAGCCCGTGGCCGCGCTTACGGCCAGCAGGCTGCCGACCGCGTGCGCAAAAGCGCCGCCATGTACGGCCAGACCCTGGTCGACCTGGGCTATGACGCCATGGCGCGCACCCAGCTGATCACCAGCTTTGCCCGCGAAATCGAGAACTTCGCGCCGCACTACCTGGAAGAAATGCGCGGCATCGCCGCCGGCGCCAACGTGCCGTTCGAAGACATCGTGATGGTCAACGCCCGCACCGAAGTCATCGCCAAGGCCCGCGCCGAAAAGAAAAAAGCCGCCGAACTCGAACCCGGCGATGGCTGCACCGGCGCCCTCATCCTGCCCACGCGCTCGGCCAATGGCCGCCTGATCCACGGCCAGAACTGGGACTGGCGCGCCGAATGCGTCGACACCGCCATCGTGCTGCGGGTGCGCAACGACAACGGCCCCGACATCCTCACCTTCGTCGAAGCCGGCGGCCTGGCCCGCAGCGGCCTGAACAGCGCCGGCGTGTCCATCACCGCCAACTACCTGGAATCCGACCGCGACTTCCGCCAGCTTGGCGTGCCGCTGTCGCTGATCCGCCGCAAAGTGCTCGAACAGGAACACTTCGCCCTGGCCATCAAGGCCGTCAGCACCACGCCCAAGTCCTGCTCGAACAACATCATGATCGGCATGGCCGCCGGCTTCGGCGTCGACTACGAATGCACCACCGATGAGGCCTTCCCCATCTACCCCGGCAGCGACGACCTGATCGTGCACGCCAACCACTGGGTCAGCGAAGTCGCCCTGGGCAAGCTGCGCGACACCGGCCGCGCCAGCACCCCGGAAAGCGCCTACCGCGACTGGCGCGTGCGCCGCCTCTTGAACGAAAAAGACAAGCTCACCCGCGAAGACCTCAAGCGCGCCCTGTTCGACGACTTCGGCGCCCCGTACTCGGTCTGCCGCCCGCCGCGCCCTGGCAGCCACGACAACCTGTCCGCCACCGTGTCCATGGTCATCATGGAGCCGGCCGCCGGCCTGATGGAAGTCGCCCCGCTGCCCGCGCTGAACCGCACGTTCACCCGCTACAGCCTCACCGCCGAACCCGAACTGCTGGCCGCCGCTTGATCCCAGGCCGCGCGCGCAACCCTGGAAACCAATCAATGAAAACAAAACTCTTGAACACCGCGGTTGCGCTGGCGCTGGCTGCGTTGGCCGGATCGGCCTGGGCCCAGGCCCAGCCGCCGCTGCGCATCTCGTTCACCGCCGACATCCGCTCGACCGAGCCCGGCGTCAATCGCGACAGCAACAGCGATGCCGTCGTCCTGCACATCGTCGAAGGCCTGGTGGCCTACGGCGAAGACGCCGAAGTGCGCCCCCTCCTGGCTGAATCCATCGACATCAGCCCCGACGGCAAGACCTACACCTTCAAGCTGCGCCAGGGCGTCAAGTTCCACAACGGCGCCCCCCTCACCTCCGCCGACGTCCTCTGGACCTGGCAGCACTACACCGCCGCCAACTCCGGCTGGCGCTGTTCCAGCGAATTCGATGGCCGCGGCACCGTCAAGGTCACCGGCATCGAAGCCCCCGACGCCCAGACCGTCGTCTACCACCTGGAAAAACCCAGCAGCCTGTTCCTGGCCTCGCTCGCGCGCGCCGACTGCGGCGGCACCGGCATCCTGCAAAAGGCCTCCGTCAAGCCCGACGGCACCTGGGACAAGCCCATCGGCACCGGCCCCTTCGAACTCGCCGAATGGAAGCGCGGCGAATACATCCGCCTCACCAAATTCGCCGACTACGCCAACCGCGGCGGCAAGCTCGACGGCTACACCGGCTCCAAGCGCCCCCTGGTCGACGAAGTGCGCTTCATGATCGTGCCCGACGACTCCACCGCCAAGGCCGCCCTGCAACGCGGCAACATCGACATCATCGAAGACGTCTCCAACAACGACGTCCCCGTCCTGCAGGCCACGCCCAACGTCAAGGTCGCCTACGCGCCCGTCATGAGCATGACCGCGCTGCTGCTGCAAACCAAGGACCCGCTGCTGTCCAACCCCAAGATGCGCCAGGCCCTGGCCCACGCCATCGACTACGAACAACTGGCCGCCGCCGTCACCGAAGGCCTGGCCAAGCCCAACAACTCCATCGTCCCCCTGGTCTCGCCCTACCACGACGCCACCCAGAAAGAAGGCTGGAAATACGACGTCGCCCTGTCCCAGAAGCTGCTGAAAGAAGCCGGCTACAAGGGCCAGGAAATCGAGCTGATGACCACCAAGCGCTACCCCCAGTCCTACAACTCCGCCGTCATCATCCAGGCCATGCTCCAGGCCGCCGGCATCAACGCCAAGCTGTCCGTCGCCGAATGGGCCACCCAGCTCGACCGCTACAACGCCGGCACCTACCAGATGATGACCTTCCCCTACTCCGCCCGCCTGGACGCCGCCCTGAACTACGAAATGGTCACCGGCGACAAAACCAAACAGCCGCGCAAAGTCTGGGACAACCCCGACGCCCAGAAACTCCTGGACGCCGCCTCGGTCGACACCGACCACGCCAAACGCCAGACCTCGTTCGACCACCTGCACAAACTGTTCCTGACCGACGTTCCCAGCATCCCGCTCTACAACGGCCTGGACATCGGCGCCTACCGCACGGACGTCAAGGGCTACACCCCCTGGGCCGTGAAGAAACCACGCGCCTGGGAAGTGGAACGCGTGGCGAAGTAAAGCCGCACAGCAAAATGCAAAGCGGCCGCGAAAGCGGCCTCTTTGCATTGCGGAACCAGGAAAACAAATACGCCAGGCAAACAACTCGCCCCAGCGCCCGCCAAGGTACAGACAGTAGAGCCTGACGCGTCGGTGGCCTGCGGTGTGCGGGGCGTGTAGATTGCGCCCGAGGGAATCGGAAGGCAGTCGCCGAAGGCGACAACGACGATGACAAAGGGGGGGGCCGCCGAGGCCAGTCCGGAGCGAAGGCTCCGGACCGCAATCGTAGCCCCGCGTTCGCCTCCCGCCACGACGCCGCGCGACTTAAGAACCCACCCCACCACCAGCAACCCAACTATCACATTAGCAATCACCAACAACCACATAAGCAATAAATGAAAGCCCCCAAAAAAACCCTAAGGGAAACCCCGCGATAGATAACCCGCATATCTGATCACACAATTTCTATTGTCCCCCCGCCCCCCCACCCGCCTAGACTCCCATCATCAAAGCCAGCCCAAGCCTCCCCGGAGATCGACATGCCCGCCTACGGCCCGCCCCTGAACTTCCAGCGCTGGATCCAGGACCACGCCCACCTGCTCAAGCCCCCCGTCGGCAACCAGCAGATCTGGCAGGACGCCGACTTCATCGTCACCGTCGTCGGCGGCCCCAACCACCGCACCGACTATCACGACGACCCGTTGGAAGAATTCTTCTACCAGGTCCGCGGCAACGCCTGGCTTTCGTTGTGGATCGACGGCAAGCCCGAACGCGTCGACCTCAAGGAAGGCGACATCTTCCTGTTGCCGCCCCACGTGCGCCACTCCCCCCAGCGCCCTGAAACCGACAGCGCCTGTCTGGTCATCGAACGCCAGCGCCCGCAAGGCCTGCTCGACGGCTTCGAGTGGTATTGCCCCCACTGCGGCCACCTGGTACACCGCGTCGAAGTCCAACTGAAAAGCATCGTCACCGACCTGCCGCCCCTGTTCCAGGGCTTCTACGGCAGCGAACAGAAACGCACCTGCCCCGGCTGCGGCGCCATCCACCCCGGCAAGGCGCAGGCCCCGGCCACGCAGCCCGCGCCCGCCTGACCCCGCGCCTTGGTTTGACCCCGGCTGTCTGTTGAACGACAGCCGCTTGCCTGATCCGCGCTTGCCCTCGCGCATCCCGTTGCCCAACCCGCGACAAGCCGCCTTCATCCCACGCCTTTTGCACGCCTTGCCCATGACCCAGAAAATCGACATGCACGCCCACTTCTTTCCGCCCATCACGCGGCAGGAAGCGGCCGAGCTCGACCCCGTCAACGCCCCCTGGCTGAGGCGCGACGGCGATGGTTCCACTGGCCAGATCATGGCCGGTGACCGCCCTTTCCGCCCCGTCGACGCCACCCTGTGGGATCCGGCCCTGCGCGTGGCGCAGATGGATCGCCACGGCGTTGACGTGCAGATCCTGTGCGCCACCCCCGTCATGTTCGGCTACACCTACCCGGCCCAGGCCGCGGCCGACTGGGCCGCCCGCATGAATGACCTGGCGCTGGAACATTGCGCCCACGCCCCCGCCCGCCTGAAGGCCCTGGCCCAGGTGCCGCTGCAAGACCTGGATCTGGCCTGCCGCGAAGCCTCGCGCGCCCGCGCTGCCGGCCACCTGGGCGTGCAGATCGGCAACCACGTCGGCCCGCGCGACCTGGACGACGACACGCTGGTGCAGTTCCTGGTGCACTGCGCCCACGACGACATCCCGGTGCTCGTGCACCCCTGGGACATGATGACCGACGGCCGCATGAAAAAATGGATGCTGCCCTGGCTGGTCGCCATGCCAGCCGAAACGCAGCTCGGCATCCTGTCGCTGATCCTGTCCGGCGCCTTCGAGCGTATTCCGCGCAGCCTGAAGCTGTGCTTTGCCCACGGCGGCGGCAGCTTTGCCTTTCTGCTGGGCCGCGTCGACAACGCCTGGCGCCATCGCGACATCATCCGCCAAGACTGCCCGCAACTGCCTTCGTCCTACACCGACCGCTTCTACGTCGACAGCGCCGTGTTCGACCCGCGCTCGCTGCGCCTGTTGATCGACGTCATGGGCGAAGACCGCGTGCTGCTGGGGTCCGACTACCCGTATCCGCTGGGCGAGCAGGAAGTCGGCAAGCTGGTTGCGCACTCAGACCTGCTGCCGGCCGTGCAGCAAAAGATTCTGTTCGGCAACACCGTGACGTTCTTCGGCCTGGGCCGCTGAACGCCGCATCGTCACCACATGACCGTGAGACACGGCAACGCAAGGGGAATCACCATGAAACGCATCCATCTGCTGGCCGCCCTGGCGGCCCTGGGCCTGGCCCACGGCGCGCCCGCCTGGGCCGACGTCAAGATCGGCCTGCTCACCACCTTGACCGGTCCCGGCTCGGTGCTGGGGCAGGACCAGCTCGACGGCTTCATGCTGGCCGTGGAGCAAGGCGGCGGCAAGCTGGGCGGCGTGCCCGTGCAGGTCATCAAGGAAGACGACCAGTTCAAGCCCGAAGTCGGCGTGCAGGCCGCGCGCAAGCTGGTGCAAAGCGACAAGGTGCCGATCATCACCGGCGTGGTGTATTCCAACGTGATGCTGGCCGTGGCCCGGCCCGTCACCAGTGCCGGCGTGTTCCTGGTGGGCTCGAACGCCGGCCCCACCAACCTGGCCGGCAAGGACTGTTCGCCCTTCTTTTTTTCGAGCTCGTGGAACAACACGCAGCGCCACGAAGGCAGCGGCGAAATGGCCAACCAGATGGGCTTCAGGAAGGTCTACCTGCTGGCGCCCAATTACCAGGCCGGCAAGGACGCCATGGCCGGCTTCAAGCGCTTCTTCAAGGGCGAAGTCGTCAACGAAGTCTTCACCCAGGTGAACCAGCCCGACTACTCGGTGGAACTGGCCGCCCTGGCCGACGCCAAACCCGACGCGGCCTACGTGTTCTTTCCCGGCGGCATGGGCGTGAACTTCGTCAAGCAGTACCGCCAGGCGGGCCTGTTCGGCAAGATCCCGTTGCTGTCGGTCGACACCATCGACGGCGCCACCCTGCCTGCATTGGGACAGGACGCCCTGGGCGCCGTCACCAACGTGCCCTATTCGCCCGACCTGGACAACCCCGCCAACAAGGCCTTTGCGGCCGCGTTCCGGCAGAAATACGGTCGCGAGCCCTCCAGCTATGCCGCCCAATCGTGGGATGCGGCCCAGCTGATCGGATCGGCGCTCAAGCGCACCGGCGGCAAGGTCGACGACAAGGACGCGCTGCGCCGCGCGCTGGAAGCCGCCGATTTCCAATCGGTGCGCGGTGAATTCCGCTACCAGCCGAATCACTTCCCGGTGGCCGGCTTCTTCCGTGCCGACGTGGCGCAGGGCGCGGACGGCAAGGTGGGCTTCGTCAACAAGGGCCCCATCTTTCCCGACCTGTCCAAGGTATCGGACCAGTACGCCACGCAGTGCGTCATGAAATGAAGCCCTGGCGGCCCGCGCAACCGGGCCGCCGAGGCAGATGAGAGGTAAGGCTCCATGTCCGCGACGCTGCTGCTGGTACAGGCCCTGAACGGCCTGCAACTGGGTATCCTGCTTTTCCTGCTGGCCGCCGGCCTGACGCTGGTGTTCGGCATCATGAACTTCATCAATCTTGCCCACGGCTCGCTGTATATGATGGGCGCCTTCATCGCGGCCACCGTGTTCCGCCACACCGGCTCGTTCCTGCTGGCGGCCGCCGCCGTGGTGGCCGGCATGGCGCTGCTGGGGCTGCTGCTGGACCGCATCGCGCTGGCGCGACTGTATCCGCGCGAACACCTGGACCAGGTGCTGGCCACCTTCGGCTTCATCCTGTTCTTCAACGAGCTCACGCGCATCATCTGGGGGCCCGCGCCCATCAGCATGGGACTGCCGTCGTGGCTGTCCGGCACCATCGACCTCTTGGGCGTCACGTATCCGCTCTACCGCTTTCTCATCATCGTGGCGGGCCTGGCGGTGGCCGCGAGCTGCTACGTCCTGATCCACCGTACCCGGCTGGGCATGCTGATCCGCGCGGGATCGACCGACCGCATGATGGTGGGTGCACTGGGCGTGAACATCGCGCGGCTGAATACGCTGCTGTTCGTGCTGGGCGCGGTGCTGGCCGGCGTGGCGGGGCTGATGGCCGGGCCGATCCTGTCGGCGCAGACCGGCATGGGCGAACCGATCCTGATCCTGACGCTGGTGGTGATCGTCATCGGCGGCATCGGCTCGGTGCGCGGCGCCTTCCTGGCCGCGCTGATGGTGGGGCTGATCGACACGCTGGGCCGCGCGCTGCTGCCGGCGCTGCTGCGCGCGGCGCTGTCGCCCGCCGCCGCCAACGCGGCCGGCCCGGCGATCGCATCGATGCTGATCTATATCGTCATGGCGCTGGTGCTGGCGCTGCGGCCGCAAGGCCTGTTTCCCGTACGGCACGGATAAGGGGCGCACCATGCTTGAACTCTCTGCGCGCAAACTGGCCGCCGGCCTGTTGTTGCTGGTCCTGGCCCTGGTGCCGCTGTATGCGCAGTGGCAAGGCGAGCCCTTCCTGCTGGCGTTGTTCGGCCGCGTGCTGGTGTACGGCATCGCGGCGCTGGCCTTGAACCTGCTGCTGGGCTATGGCGGCATGGTCAGCTTCGGCCATGCGCTGTACCTGGGCCTGGGCGCCTATGCCGTGGGCGTGCTGAACCACTACGGCATCGACAACGGCTGGCTGCACCTGGCGGCGGCGCTGGGCGCGTGCGCCGTGGTCGGGGTGGTCAGCGGCTACGTCGCGATGCGCACGTCCGGCATCGCCTTCATCATGATCACCCTGGCCTTCGCGCAGATGTTCTATTTCCTGGCGACGGGGCTGGAAGGTTTTGGCGGCGACGACGGCATGTCGCTGTTCTCGGGCAGCGACTTCGGCCTGTTCCGGCTGGATACGCCGCTGGCGCTGTACATCGCCGCCTTTGGCGTGCTGCTGTGCACGCTGGGTGCGCTGCACCGGCTGGTGCACGCGCCCTTCGGCATGGCGCTGCGCGGTTGTCAGGCCAACGAGCGGCGCATGCGCGCGCTGGGCTTTGCCACGCTGCGCTACCGGCTGGCGGCCTACGTGATTTCGGCCATGGTGTGCGGCGTGGCCGGCGTGCTGCTGGCCAACCTGACGCTGTACGTATCGCCGTCCTACCTGGCCTGGACAACGTCGGGCGAACTGATCGTGATGGTGGCGCTGGGCGGCCTGGGCACGCTGTTCGGCCCCGTCGCCGGCGCCCTGGCGTTCCTGCTGCTCGAAGAAGGCCTGAAGCTGCTGACCGACCACTGGATGCTGGTGATGGGTCTATTGATCGTGGGCGTGGTGCTGGTGTCGCGCCGCGGCCTGTATGGCGGCCTGTCAGCCAAGCCCTGGCGCCTGGGCGGCCTGCGGCCCACGCCGCGCCCCACCGGAGCACCGCGATGAGCACCCTGCGCGTGGAAAACCTGGTCAAGCGCTACGGCGGCCTGACCGTCACCGACGACCTGTCGCTGGACGTGCCCAGCGGCGAACTGCACGCCGTCATCGGCCCCAACGGCGCCGGCAAGACCACGCTGATCGGCCAGCTGAGCGGCGAACTGCGGCCCGACGGCGGGCGCGTGCTGCTCGACGGGCTGGACGTGACCTGCATGCCGGTCGACAAGCGCGTACGCCACGGCCTGGCGCGTTCGTACCAGATCACTTCCGTGTTCAAGCCCTTCACCGCGCTGGAAAACGTCATCATGGCGGTGCAGGCGCGGCGCGGCCACAGCTTTCGTTTCTGGCGGCCGGTGCTGGCCACGCCCGCGCTGCGCGATCCGGCGCACCAGGCGCTGGAACTGGCCGGGCTGGCCGCCCGCGCCAACACCCCGGCCGGCGAACTGGCGCACGGCGAGCTGCGCCAGCTGGAGCTGGCCATGGTGCTGGCGTGCCAGCCCACCCTGTTGCTGCTGGACGAGCCCATGGCGGGCATGAGCCAGCACGAATCCGAAGCCATGACGCGGCTGCTGCAACGGCTGCGCGGGCAATACACCATCTTGCTGGTGGAACACGATATGCAAGCCGTCTTTGCCCTGTCCGACCGCATCACCGTGCTGGTGTATGGCCGCGCCCTGGCCTGCGGCAACGCCGACGACATCCGCCGCGATCCGCAGGTGCGCGAATGCTACCTGGGCAGCGAACGGGGCCACGCCGGCCGCCGTGCGCAAGCGGCCCAGGCACAGGCCGCGACGGGAGCCGCCGCATGAGCCGCGTGCCAGGCAGTCTCGTGAATGGCGCAGCGATCGGCGACCCGGCTGCCCGCGCATCGCAAGCCGGCCCCCGCAGCGACCGCCCGGCCCCCTTGTTGTCACTGCGCGGCGTCACCGCGCACTACGGTGCCAGCCAGGCGCTGTTCGGCATCGACCTGGACATCGGACCCGGCGAATTCGTGACGCTGCTCGGCCGCAACGGCATGGGCAAGTCCACCACCGTCAAAGCCATCATGGGCCTGAACCGCGCCAGCCGTGGCGCCATCGCGTTCGACGGCCGCGACATCACGCCGCTGCCCTCGTACAAGGTGGCGCAGTGCGGCATCGGCCTGGTGCCCGAAGGCCGCCACGTGTTCCCCAATCTGTCGGTACGCGAAAACCTGGTCGCCACCGCCCACAATCGCCAGGGCCTGGCGGCCCCCTGGACGCTGGACCGGGTCTACGCCTTGTTCCCACGGCTGGGCGAACGCGCGCGCCACCTGGGCAGCCATCTGTCAGGCGGCGAACAGCAGATGCTGGCGATCGGCCGGGCGTTGCTCACCAACCCACGCCTCTTGATCCTGGACGAAGCCACCGAAGGCCTGGCGCCGGTGGTGCGCGAGGAAATCTGGCAGGCGCTGGAAAGCCTGAAGCGCACCGGCCTGGCGGTCCTGTGCATCGACAAGAACCTTGAGCCGCTGCTGGCCACGGCCGATCGGCATGCCATCGTGGAAAAGGGCCGCGTGGCCTGGACGGGCACCTCGCAGGCCTTCATCGACGACGAACCGCGCCTGCTGCAATACCTGGGGGTGTAGCGGCCAGGGACGCAGTGCGCCCCAAGAAAAATCGGGCGCCTGCAAGCGCCCGATGCGTCGCACAGAGGTCCGCCGTTCAGGCGCCGACGCCGGCGGGCTCGCGCAATGATGCCGCCACGGCGGCTTCGCTTTCGTCCGGGATCGGGGCCGCAGCTTCCGGCTCGTGCGCGACCGCCTGCAGTGCATGCAGCACGCCATGCTCGCGCAGCGTTTCCAGCTGCGCGGCCAGCGCGGCGATGAACACCGGCTTCTTGCCCAGGTCGCCAAACACGGGCCGATAACCTGCCAGCACCATGGCGCGGCGATGCGCGGCCTGGCTCGGCGCCGAGGCGCGCGCCGCCACGTCGGCCCGCGCCAGCAGCTTGGCCAACGGCGCGGCCAGGGGGTCCTGGATGGCATGATGTGCGCCCGTCTCGTCCTGGCCGCGCAGATAGTGCAGCCACGCAGCCACCACCAGCGTCAGCCGGCGAATGTCGTCGCCACCACGCAGGCGTTCACGAATGGTCGGCAGCAAGCGCTGCGGCAGCTTCTGCGAGCCGTCCGTGGCGATCTGCCGCGTCCACTGCGGCAAGGCGGGATTGGCCACGCGCGCCAGGAAGCGATGGCGGTAGCCTTCCAGCCCCACGTCCGGAATGCCCTTGAGCGTCGGCGCGATCTCGCAGCGCATCAGGTCGTCCACGAAATCGCGCAGCGCCGGCAGCGCGGCCGCCTCGCCGACCGTGGCAATGCCCAGCAGGCCCCCCAGGTAGGCCAGCGCCGAATGCGGGCCATTGACCATGCGCAGCTTCAGGCGCTCGTAGGGCGCGGCGTTGGCCACGAAGGTCACGCCCGCGGCCTCCCAGGCGGGGCGACCGGCGGCGAATCTGTCTTCGATTACCCAGTTCAGGTAGGGCTCGCCCACCACCGGCCAGGCGTCTTCCACGCCCAGCCGCTGCGCGATGCGCGCGCGGTCTTCGTCGCGGGTGGTCGGCACGATGCGGTCGACCATGGAATTGGGGAACGTGCAGTGCTTGTCGATCCAGCCGGTCAGCCCCACGTCGATGCGCAGCGCAAAGGCCAGCACCAGGCTGCGCAGGGTGTCGCCGTTGGCCTGCAGGTTGTCGCAGGACAGCAGCGTCAGCGGCGGCAGGCCACGCTCGCGGCGCAGCGCCAGGCCGTAGACCAACAGGCCGATCGCGCTGCGCGGCCGAATCGGGTTGTCCAGGTCGTGCAGGATGTCCGGGTCGTCCCAGCGCAAGTGGCCCGTGGCCGGCTCGTGGCTGTAGCCCTTCTCGGTGATCGTCAGGCTGACGATGCGGGTCTGCGGATAAGCGATGCGCTCAAGCACCGCGTTGGGGTCTTCCTCGGCCACCATCACGCGCTGCACCGCCCCGACCACGCGCAACTGTTCGCGCGGCTCGCCGTCTGGCGCGCTGTCGCGCAACGCCAGCGTATACAGCCCGTCCTGCGGCGCCAGCGCATCGCGCGTGGCGGCGCTGCGCAGCGACACCCCCAGGATGCCCCACGACAAGTCCTGGCTGGCGGCCATGGCCAGATCGGTGGCCACCGCCTGGTGCGCCCGGTGAAACGCCCCCAACCCCAGGTGCACGATGCCCGGTGTGAGCCGGCTGCGGTCATAGGCGGGTTTCTCCACGTCTGCGGGCAGACGCGTCAACGACTCCGTATTCAAACGTTCGAGCATGGATTGCAGTGCCAAAAAGTCGCCGTGGTGCGTCTGCCGACAGGCCAGCAGACGGGCGCGTGGGTGGGAATTCGCGCCAGCGTATCGTATGGCTGCGGCGAAGGCAAAACGTAACGTAGTATTACGTCAAAACGCGTTCCGTGACGGCGGCGGCCGCAAGACCGCAAGTCCGAACCACGGTGGCAATCCATATCTGTTAAAAAGCCGCCACCCCCGGCCTTATTACGCACCCCCATGTCCACGAATCCGCACCACTCGCCCTATAAAAGCACAGGCGGCCTGCGCCGCATCCTGAACGCGCTGCGCTATTCGCTGCAGGGCCTGAAGGCCGCGATCAAGTACGAGGCGGCGTTTCGCCAGGAACTGGCGCTGGCCGTGCTGCTCATCCCCGCCGCGTTCTTCCTGGGGCGCACCACGGTCGAAGTCTTCTTCCTGATCGGCACCGTGATCCTGGTGCTGGCGGTGGAATTGCTCAATTCCGCAGTCGAGGCGCTGGCCGACGCGCTGTCGGTCGACACCCACCCGCTGCTGGGCCGCGCCAAGGACCTGGGCAGCGCCGCCGTTATGCTATTGCTGTTGTTCACGGTGGCCGTATGGGTCGGCGTGGCCGTCAGCCGGTTCGTCATGCACTGAAAGTCGGACGCCGGCTTGCCCGCCCCGGCCCCCGCGCCCGTACCGGCGCCTCTATACTGGGAGCCATGATGCCCAACACCAAGCCCGCTTCCCCGGAACGCATAGTCATCGTCGGCGGGGGTGCCGGCGGCCTCGAACTTGCCGCCAAGCTCGGCCGCATCCACGGCCGCCAGCACATCACCCTGGTCGACAGCCGTCCATTCCACATCTGGAAGCCGTCGCTGCACGAAGCAGCGGCCGGCACGCTTGATATCCACCAGGAAGGCCTGTCCTACCTGATGCTGGCGCACATGAACGGCTTTTCGTTCGCGCAGGGCCGGCTCGTCGGCGTCGACCGCGAGCGCCGCCTGGTCACCGTCGACCCGGTGTCCGATTCCCAAGGCCAGGAAGTCCTGCCACGCCGCGAGCTGGCCTATGACACCCTGGTGCTGGCCCTGGGCAGCACGTCCAACTTCTTCAACACCCCCGGCGCGGCCGACCACGCCGTGACGCTGGACACCACCGAAAACGCCGAGCAGTTCCGCCTGACCATGCTCAAGGCCATGGCGCTGGTCGACCAGGCCAAGGTGCGCGATCCGTCCGCCCGCCTCGATCTCGTCATCGTCGGCGGCGGCGCCACCGGCGTCGAACTCGCGGTCGAACTCACCGAAGCCAGCCACGTCGTCAGTGCTTACGGCCTGCCGAACTTCCGCGCCGAACGCGACCTGGCCATCACGCTGGTCGAAGGCGCGCCGCGCATCCTGTCGGCGCTGCCCGAAAAGATCTCCACCGCGGCCACCACCCGCCTGACCGAACTCGGCATCCGCGTCGAAACCGCCTGCCGCGTGTCCGAAGTCACCGCCGATTCGGTCAAGACCGCCGACGGCCGTACCTTCCCCGCCCAGCTCTGCATGTGGGCGGCGGGCATCAAGGGCCCGGCGCTGTTGGCCGACCTGGACCTGCCCCTGAACAAGCTGGGCCAGGTCGAAGTGAACGAACGCCTGGAAACCACCGACCCGCACATCCTGGCGCTGGGCGACTGCTGCGCCGCGCCCTGGCGCGACGGCCGCACGGTGCCCGCCCGCGCCCAGGCCGCCCACCAGCAGGCCGACTACCTGGCCAAGAAAATCACCGCCCGCCTGCGCGGCACGGCTGAACCCACCACGCCCTACGTCTACGAAGACCACGGCTCGCTGGTGTCGCTGGGCCAGGACGCCGGCGTGGGCAGCCTGATGGGCAAGCTGGCCGGACGGGGCCTCTTCGTAAGCGGTACACTGGCGCGCCTGATGTACATGAGCCTGCACCTGATGCACCACAAAGCGGTGCTGGGCATCTCGCGCACCGCCTCCCTGGCCCTGGCCCGCCTGCTCATGCGGCGCACGCGTCCCCGGGTCAAACTGCACTAGGGCCTGTTAATAATCACTTCCCCATGAATTTCCTCCAAAGACTCGAACACGCCTGGACCTCCCGCAACTCGCTGCTGCAAGTCGGGCTCGACCCCGATCCGCAGCGTTTCCCGCGCGAACTGCAGGACAAGCCCGACGCGATCTTCCAGTTCTGCCGCGACATCGTCGACGCCACCGCGCCGTACGCCTGCAGCTTCAAGCCCCAGATTGCCTACTTCGCCGCCCACCGCGCCGAAGACCAGCTCGAAGCCCTGTGCCAGCACATCCGCGACAAGCACCCCGACCTGCCCATCGTGCTGGACGCCAAGCGCGGCGACATCGGCTCCACCGCCGAAAACTACGCCCGCGAAGCCTACGAGCGCTACCAGGCGCACGCCCTGACCGTCAGCCCCTACATGGGCCTGGATTCGGTCGAGCCCTACCTGGCCTGGCGCGACCGCGGCGTGATCGTGCTGTGCCGCACGTCCAACCCCGGCGGCTCCGACCTGCAATTCCTGAAAATGGATAACGGCGAACCCCTCTACCTGCACGTGGCGGGGCTGGTGGCCGACAAATGGAATGCCAACGGCCAATGCGGCCTGGTGGTGGGCGCGACCTTCCCGAACGAGCTGGCCGCCGTGCGCCAGCGCATCGGCGACGCGGTGCCGCTGCTGGTGCCCGGCATCGGCGCCCAGGGCGGTGACATCACCGCCACGGTCAACGCCGGCGCCAACGCCGCGCGCAGCGGCATGATGATCAACTCGTCGCGCGCCATCATCTACGCCAGCGGCGGCGACGACTGGCGCGACGCCGCCGGCCAGGCCGCCCGCGGCCTGCGCGACGCGATCAACGCGGTACGTTGATCGGCACGCTGCGGCTCAGCGCCGGTTGACCGGCGCGCCCAGCAATTCCAAGACGCCGCGCAGCGCGAATTCCACGGCCGCCTGGCGCACCTGCGCCCGGTCGCCAGGAAACACATGGGTCACCGCGCGGCTGCTGATGCCCTCGCCTACCCGCATGGCAAAACCAAAGCACACCATGCCCACCGGCTTGCCCGGCGTGGCCCCGCCCGGGCCGGCGATGCCGGTGGTGGATACCGCCACCTGGGCAGCAGGCGCCGCCAGCAGCACGCCGTTGGCCATTTCCAGCGCCACCGGTTCGCTCACCGCGCCAAAGTGATGCAAGGCGTCGGGCGAAACCTCCAACTCGGCCACCTTGGCCTCGTTGCTGTAGGTGATGAAGCCCCGGTCGAACCATTCGCTGGACCCGGCCACCGCCGTCACCGCGCCCGCCAGCAGGCCGCCGGTGCAGGATTCGGCCGTTGCCATGACCAGGCCCTGGCGCCGCAGCGTATCGCCCACCCGCTCGGCCAGGCCCAGCGACGTGGCGTGCGCCAGTTGTTCGGCTGACAGATTGGACCGCGTGCTTTCGTATTGCTGGTTCATCCCAAGACTCCTGTGCGCACGACCAGCGCCATGATCAGCAAGGCATATCCGGCCGCGACGATATCGTCCCACATTACCCCAAAGCCGCCCTTCAGGCGGGCGTCGAAGAACTTGATGGGCGGCGGCTTGACGATGTCGAACGTGCGAAACAGCACGAACGCCAAGGCCTGCGACAACAGGCCGGCCGGCGTCAGCCACAGCACCAGCCAGAAGGCCACCATCTCGTCCCACACCATTCCGACATGATCGGGCTGCTGGAGTTCGCGACCCACGCGGTCGCAGGCCCAGCAGCCGTAAAGAAAGGCCAGCGCCAGGAAGACGCCGATGGCCAGGTCGGACGCGGCGGGCGCGGCCGCCACCCAGATGGCCCAGGCCAGCAACGTGCCCCAGGTGCCCGATGCGGGACGCACCAGGCCGCTACCCAGGCCAAAGGCGATCAGCCGACCCGGATCACGGCACACCCAGGCCAGGGACGGGTACACGGCGCGCGAGCGCTCGCGCATCGACGGGGAACGGGGGGAGGAAGACGGCATGGGTTGGGAGGTCGCGGGGAGGGGTAGAGGTTCAGGCGAGGTGGCTGGAATGCGGCAGCGAGAGATGATGGCGGCAACCGCGTCCCGTCAACCTGCAGGGAAGTGATCGAAACCCGCCGGCAATTGCGCCAGCGGCTGGCCGGCGGCGTCCAACACCGTCAGGCGGGGTCGCGCTTGGGGCTGGGCCGTGGACTGACCGGCAGGCTGGGCTTGGGTAGGCGGGGGAACCGGCGCTTGCGCCACGACCTCGCCCACCCTGCTGACCCGCGCCCCCGCCGTTTGCGCCGCGGCCAGCACGGCGGCGCGGCCGGCAGCAGGCGCCGTAAAGCAAAGCTGGTAGACATCCCCACCGCCGAGCACCGCGCGGCGCTGCGCATCGACCGGCAGGCCGGCCAGCGCGGCGGCGACCGGCATGCGATCCTCATGCAGCACCGCAGCCACCCGGCTGGCCGTCAGGATATGGCCCAGGTCCTGCAGCAAGCCGTCGGAAATATCGATGGCGGCATGCGCGATGCCGCGCAACGCCAGGCCCAGCGCCACCTGCGGTTCGGGCCACTCCAGCGCGCCACGGGTGGCGGCCAGGCGATCGGGGGCGGTCGGGTATTGGCCGTCCAGCAGCCGGTACGCCACGTCAGCAGCGCCCAATTCGCCCGACACCCAGATGTCGTCACCGGCCTGCGCCGCGTCGCGGCGCAAGGCGGCGACCGCGGGCACCGCACCGAACACGGTCACGCTGATGGCCAGGTCATGGGAACTGCGCGTGGTGTCGCCGCCGATCAGCGGGCAGCCGTGGGCAGCGGCCAGCGCATGAAAGCCCTCGGCAAAGGCGGCCAGCCACGGTTCATCCAGCCTGGGCAGCGCCAGCCCCAGCACGCAGCCGATGGGGCGCGCGCCCATGGCGGCCAGGTCGGACAGGTTCACGGCCAGGGCCTTGTGCCCCAGGGCTTTGGGATCAACGTCGGGAAAGAAATGCCGGCCTTCCAGCAGCAGATCGGTACTGGTGGCCACCTGCTCGCCCGGCGGCACAGGGAACAGCGCGCAGTCGTCGCCCACGCCCAGCAGGCCGGTCGGAGCGGTGCGCGTGAAATAGCGCGCGATCAGGTCGAATTCGGACGCCACGGCAACTCCGCAGTCCGGCGCAGCGCCGGTATTGACTCCCACACCGGAGCCACGTTCCAAAGGGAGGACCGCTCCAGCAAGGGACGGGAAGCAAGCCCCCAGGGATGCACGCCCCCCCAAAAAACGGGTCTCCCCAGACCCGGGCCGCGCGGATCCGGGCTCCGCCGGTCCGCTGCGGCGCCCCCCTGGGAGGGAAGCGCGCAGCGCTTCGGGGGGGTGGAAACTACCTCTTGATTTCGTGCGCGCGCACGTCGGCAGCCAGCTTGTCGAGCACGCCGTTGACGAACTTGAAGCCATCGGTGCCGCCGAACGACTTGGCAAGCTCCACGGCTTCGTTGATGGCAACCTTGTACGGTACTTCGACGTGATGAATCAGTTCGAAGCTGCCGATCAGCAGGATGCCGTGTTCGACGGGCGACAACTCGGCCAGCGGACGGTCGACGTAGGGCGTGAACCGCTCGCGCAGCGTAGGCGCTTCGCGCAGGACACCGTGCAGCAAGGTCTTGAACCACTGGGCGTCGGCCTCGGAAAAATCCTCGGTGTCGCGCAGATGGGCGTCGATCTCGCCGGCGTCCTGCGTGCCCTGGCCCCCGCGCAGCAGCCACGCGTAAACGCCCTGCAACGCGAATTCGCGTGCACGGCGGCGTGCGCTGCGCGCGTTGGCGCGGGCTTGCGCCGCGCTATCAGCGCTGGTCGTCGTCTTCTTCGTCGTCAAAATCTTCGTCCTCGTCTTCGTCGTCTTCGTCTTCTTCCTCGGGCTCCAGTGCCGCGACCAGGTTGGCCATTTCAACGGCCACCTGCGCGCAGTCGCGGCCCTTGCCGGCGGCGCGGGCTTGCGCCTGCTCGTCGGTGTCCACGGTCAGCACGCCGTTTGCGACCGGAATG
Source organism: Achromobacter sp. 1014246743 (assembly GCF_059760725.1). Classification (NCBI taxonomy): domain Bacteria; kingdom Pseudomonadati; phylum Pseudomonadota; class Betaproteobacteria; order Burkholderiales; family Alcaligenaceae; genus Achromobacter; species Achromobacter sp. 1014246743. The sequence goes on along the minus strand of NZ_JCBANA010000019.1, from coordinate 43,657 downwards.
CCGGTTTCGAGGGAGATGCGGGTGATTGCAGTGGCCATTTCATTGCTGACCACTTCAAAGTGATAGGTTTCGCCGCGGATGACGGCGCCCAGCGCGATCAGGGCGTCGAATTCGAACGTTTCGGCCATGTGCGACAGGGCCACGCCCAGTTCCAGGGCGCCGGGCACGGTGGCGACCATCACGTCGCGCTCGTCCACGCCCAGTTCGGCCAGTTCCTTCAGGCACGCTTCGAGTTCGGCCTGGCCGATTTCTTCATTGAAGCGGGCGCGTACGATGCCGATGTGCAGCCCTTCGCCGTTCAGGTCGGGGGTAAGGATGTAAGGGTTCATGTGTCGGCCTTCAGTGTGTTGCGGGAGTATGCAGAGGGTCGCAATCGTAACCCGTAATGGTGAGCGAGAAGCCCGCCATGCTGGGCATCTTGCGCGGACGGGCCAGCAGCTTCATCTGGCCCACGTTCAGGTCGCGCAGAATCTGGGCGCCGATGCCGTAGGTGCGCAGGCCGAACCGGTCGGCGTTGGCGGGGTTGGCATTGGCCTTGGGGTCGCTCCAGCCCGCGATCTGCGCAAACAGATGTTCGGTGGACGACTGGCAATTCATCAGCACCAGCACGCCGGCCGGCGCCTGGGAAATGGTCTGCAGGGCCTGCGCCACGCCCCAGCTGTGCGGGCTGGCGCCGGTGTCCAGCACGTCCAGCACCGAGGCCGGCTCGTGCACGCGCACCAGCGTTTCGACGTCCGGCGTCACGGTACCATGCACCAGCGCCAGATGGGCCGAGCCGGTGGCCGCGTCTTCGTAGGCCACGGCCTCGAAGACGCCCCAGGCGGTCTGCATGGGCCGCTTGCCCACGCGCTTGACGATGGATTCGTGCTCGCTGCGGTATTGGATCAGGTCGGCGATGGTGCCGATCTTCAGGCCATGTTCGCGGGCGAATTCGACCAGGTCGGGCAGGCGCGCCATGGTGCCGTCGGGCTTGAGGATTTCGCAGATGACGGCGGCCGGGGTCAGGCCGGCCATGGCGGTCAGGTCGCAGCCGGCTTCGGTGTGGCCGGCGCGCACCAGCACGCCGCCGGGCACGGCGCGCACCGGGAAGATGTGGCCGGGCTGGACCAGGTCGGACGGCTTGGCGTCGCGCGCCACCGCCACCTGGATGGTGCGGGCGCGGTCGGCGGCCGAAATACCGGTTTCGACGCCTTCGGCGGCTTCGATCGACTGCGTGAAATTGGTGCCGTATCGCGTGCCATTGCGGGCGGCCATCAGCGGCAGGTCCAGCTGGCGGCAGCGGTCTTCGGTCAGGGTCAGGCACACCAGGCCGCGGCCGTGGGTGACCATGAAGTTGATGGCTTCGGGCGTGACGAATTCGGCGGCCATGACCAGGTCGCCTTCGTTTTCGCGGTCTTCTTCGTCGACCAGGATGACGATGCGGCCGGCGCGCAGCTCGGCGATGATCTCGGCGACCGAGGCAATATCGAAGGATTCCGGCTCGGAGCCGGGCAAGGAGGACAACTGGACGGACATGGCGGACGCGTAAACCAGGCAGGAAAGCCCGGATTTTACCGCCCCCGGCGCCAGAACCCCTACCGGGGTGCGACGGGCCCGCCCAAACAGGGCCATCCGGTTAAACTTTCGCCCGGAGAACACCCTATAAAACCAAGGAAAAACGCCATGCAAGCCCTTGCGGCCATGCCTTTGAACGTCGCGGCGGGGATACGCGTCGTACTGACGGACATCGACGACACGCTGACCACCGATGGCCGCCTGCCGGCCGACGCCTACGCGGCGCTCGAACGCCTGGAACAGGCCGGCATCCAGGTCGTGCCCATCACCGGCCGCCCGGCCGGCTGGTGCGACCACATCGCCCGCATGTGGCCGGTGCGCGCCGTGGTCGGCGAAAACGGCGCGTTCTACTACGCCTACGACCGCCAGGCCCGTCGCATGACCACCCACTACTGGACCGACGCGGCCTCGCGCCAGGCCAGCCGCAAGCAACTGGACGCCATCCGCGACCGCGTGCTGGCCGAAGTGCCCGGCGCCGCCGTGGCCAGCGACCAGGACTACCGAGTGGCCGACCTGGCCATCGATTTCTGCGAAGACGTGCCCGCCCTGCCCGAGGCCGACATCGGCCGCATCGTCCAGATCTTCCAGGACGCCGGCGCCCAGGCCAAGGTCAGTTCCATCCACGTCAACGGCTGGTTCGGCGACTACGACAAACTCACCATGACCCGCACCCTGTTCCAGCGCGAATTCGGCCTGGACGTGGCCCACGTGCTGGACAGCACCCTGTTCATCGGCGACTCGCCCAACGACGAACCCATGTTCGCGTTCTTCCCCGTCTCGGTCGGCGTGGCCAACATCCAGTCGCAGCTGCACCGCCTGACGCACCGGCCCGCGTATGTGGCCGCCTTCCATGGCGGCGGCGGCTTCAAGGAAATGGCCGATCGCCTGCTGGCCGCCCGCGCCCCGCGCGCGCTGACGGCATAAGGCGCGCACCGTGGCCACCGCCAAGACACCCGCCCCGGCCGCCAACGACGGCCGCCGCAGCATCCAGTCCATCGAAGTGGGCGTGCCGCTGCTGGCCGCGCTGGTCGATGCGGCCAAGCCGCTGACCCTGCGCGACCTGGCCGCCGGCGCCGGCATGACGTCGGCCAAGGCCCACCCCTACCTGGTCAGTTTCATCCGCGTCGGCCTGGTACAGCAGGACAGCATCACCGGCCAGTACGAACTGGGCCCCTTCGCCCTGCAGATGGGCCTGGTCAGCCTGCAACGGCTGGACCCGGTGCGCATCGCCATGCCCGAGATCGCCAAGCTGCAATCCGAGATCGGCCACACCCTGGGCATCGCGGTGCTGGGCTCGCACGGCCCCACCATGATCCACATGACCGAAGCCAGCTACCCGGTGCACGTGAACATGCGCAAGGGTACGGTCATGTCCATGCTGCACACGGCCACCGGCCTGGTGTTCGCGGCCTGGCTGCCGCCCAAGGTCAGCGAGCACTACATTGCCCGCGAAGAAGGCGACACGGCCGTCATCGCCAGCGTGCCGCCCCCGCGCAAGGCCAGCCGCGCCAATATCGATGCGCAACTGGCCGACATCCGCGTGCACGGCATGGCGCGTGCGATAGGCAACCCGCTGCCAGGCGTGGACGCACTGTCGGTGCCCGTCTTCGACAACACCGGCAACATCGTGCTGGCCCTGACCAGCCTGGGCCCCACCGGGCTGTTCGACGTGTCCTGGGACGGCGCCATCGCCCGTCCGCTGCTGGCCTGCGCCCACGAGATTTCACGCAAGCTGGGCTACCGGGCCTGACCGCCAGCCGCGCAAGCAACAAGGCCCTCGGACGCCCGTCCGGGGGCTTTTTTTCGCGCAAAAACGAACGCATAGCGAACAAAACGAACAAAACTCGAAAAGAAAGGCAGGGACTTTCCCGAGTGCGCGTCCTGCCCACGTATGTTTGAATTCAGTTACTAGTCATATTCATACCCATAAGAGGAGACATACGATGCGCGCTCTGCGTCTACTGCAAGCGGCCTCGCTGGCCGCGTTCGCTTTCGGGGCGTCCGCCGCCCAGGCCGCCGACACCTGCCCCAACCGGGGCGACCTCGACCAGATGTATTGCGACGCCGACAAGAACCTGGTGGCCGACACGCCCACCGACGCGTCCAAGCAGAAAACGCCGTCGACGCTGGTCTTCACCTACACCCCGGTCGAAGACCCGGCGGTGTACGAAGACATCTTCAAGCCGTTCACCAAGCACCTGTCCGAATGCACCGGCAAGCGCGTGGTGTTCTACCAGGTGCAGAGCAATGCCGCCGAAATCGAAGCCATGCGCTCGGGCCGCCTGCACGTGGGCGGCTTTTCCACCGGCCCCACCGCCTTCGCCGTGAACATCGCCGGCGCCGTGCCGTTCGCCGTCAAGGGCTACGCCGACGGCTTCCAGGGCTACAACCTGATCGTCATCGTCAAGAAAGACAGCCCCTACCAGAAGCTGACCGACCTGAAGGGCAAGAAGCTCGCGCACACCGCGCCCTCGTCCAATTCCGGCCACATGGCGCCCGTGGCGCTGTTCCCCAAGGAAGGCCTGACGCCCGACAAGGACTACAAGGTGGTCTTCTCCGGCAAGCACGACCAGTCCGTCATGGGCGTCAACTCCGGCGACTACGACGCTGCCGCCGTCGCCTCCGACGTGTTCAAGCGCATGGTCGAACGCGGCCAGGTCAAGGAAGCCGATTTCCGCGTCATCTACAAGAGCGAGAAATTCCCCACCTCGTCGTTCGCCTACGCGCATGACCTGGAGCCGAAGTTCCGTGACCAGATGCTCAAGTGCTTCTACGACTACCGCTTCCCGGCCGAGATGTCCAAGGCCTTCGACGGCGCCGACCGCTTCTACCCGGTGACCTACCAGAAGGACTGGGCCATCGTGCGCCAGGTCGCCGAATCCGGTGGCGAAAGCTTCAACCGCGCCGCCTACGACCGCGAATCCGCCAAGAGCAAGAAGTAATCAGCATGACGACGTCGCTACGCATTTCCGGCCTGGTCAAGGAATACCGGGCCGGCCGGCCGGTACTGAACGGCATCGACCTGCAGATTGCAGGCCAGGGCCTCACCGCCATCATCGGGCCGTCCGGCACCGGCAAGAGCACGCTCTTGCGCTGCATCAACCGGCTGATCGAGCCGACCCGCGGCGAAATCGTGCTGGAAGCCGGCGACGGCGCCGTCGATCTCGCCCGGGTGCGCGGCGCGTCGCTGCGCCGCGCCCGCCGGCGCATCGGCATGGTGTTCCAGGAATACAACCTGGTCGAACGCCTGACCGTCATGGAAAACCTGCTGACCGGACGACTGGGCTACACCAGCGCCTTCAAGGCCTGGACCCGCCGCTTCGAAGCCGAAGACATCGAGCACGCCTATTCGCTGCTGGATACCGTCGGCCTGGCCGGCTTTGCCGACCAGCGCGCCGACGCCCTGTCGGGCGGCCAGCGCCAGCGCGTGGGCATCGCCCGCGCCCTGATGCAACGCCCGCAGCTGCTGCTGGCCGACGAGCCCACCTCGTCGCTCGACCCCAAGACCTCGGTCGAAATCATGGAGCTGCTGGCCGCCCAGGGCAACGCCACCGGCATCCCCGTCATCGTCAACATCCACGACGTCGAACTGGCGCGCCGCTACGCCAGCCGCATCGTCGGCATGTCCGGCGGCCACGTCGTCTATGACGGCGACGGCCGCGGCCTGGATGCCGCCATGCTCAAGACCATCTACGGAGGCGAGTCTTGGCTGGAATAACGCATCCCCGGGGCCCGCGCCCCTTCGCCATGTCCGGCCGCGCGAAAGCCGGCCTGCTGTTGCTGGTGCTCTACACCGTCTACGCCGCTGCCCAGCTGGACTTCAGCTGGAGCCGCTTCGAGTCCGGCATGGGCCACGCGTCCACCTTCCTGGCGCGCATGTTCCCGCCCAACTTCGAAAAGCCCGCCACGCTGTGGAAAGGCATCGCCGAAAGCCTGGAAATCGCCGTGCTCGCCTCGGTGCTGGGCATCTTCCTGGCCCTGCCCGTCGGCCTGCTCGGCGCGCGCAACATGATGCCCGCCTGGGTCTCCTGGCCCGCACGTTCGCTCGTCGCCCTGTGCCGCGCCCTGCACCCCGTCATCGTCGCCATCCTGTTCGTCAAGGCCGTCGGCTTCGGCGCCCTGGCCGGCATCCTGGCCCTGACCGTCGCCTCCATCGGCTTCATCGGCAAGCTCTTCACCGAAGCCATCGAGGAAATCTCGCTCAAGCAGGTCGAAGCCGTGCGCGCCACCGGCGCCTCGTTCGCCAACGTCATCGTCTTCGGCGTGCTGCCCCAGGTGTTCGCCCGCTTCATCGGCTTTGCCACCTACCAGTTCGACTCCAACCTGCGCAACTCCACCATGGTCGGCATCGTCGGCGCCGGCGGCGTGGGCGGCACGCTGTTCTCGGCGTTCCAGCGCTTTGACTACGACTTCGTCAGCGCCATCCTGCTCACCCTCATCGCCATCATCATGCTCGGCGAAATCCTGGCCGGCTTCGTGCGCGCCGTCTTCCTGGACAACCTGGGCTTTGACCGCATCCTGCAAAGCCGCTTCGCCGGCGCCCGCGGCATCGGTTCCAGCCAGCCCAGGACGGCCAAGCCCGTCGTCAACAAGGCGGAGGCAGACCAATGAACGCCCACGCCCCCACCTTGCGCGACACCGCCGCGCCCCGCGTCTGGCAACGCTACAGCCTGGGCCAGCGCCTCTTGCGCTTCGCCCTCTACCTGCTGGTTGTCGCCGCCATCGTCCAGGCCATCCGCGGCGTCGAGGTCATCCCCGAGTTCCTCTACGACGCGCCCGAGCAGATGGCCGACCTGTTCCAGCGCATGTGGCCGGTCGACTGGGCCTACTACCCCGACGGCGTCCACAACGCCCTGGTCGAGACCCTGCACATCGCCACCCTGGGCACCATCCTGTCCGTCTTCATGGCCGTCCCCGTCGGCCTGCTCGCGGCCAACAACCTAACCCCCAGCAAAACCATCAACATGCTGGCCCGGCTGATCCTCGTCTCCAGCCGCTCGGTCAACTCGCTGGTCTGGGCCCTGCTCTTCATCGCCATCTTCGGCCCCGGCGCCCTGGCCGGCACGCTCGCCATCGCGTTCCGCTCCATCGGCTTCGTCGGCAAGCTGGTCGGCGAAGCCATCGAAGAAGCCCAGCGCGGCCCCATCGAAGCCGTCACCGCCACCGGCGCCAGCAAGGCCTCGGTCATCTGGTACGCCTACTGGCCCCAGATCCGCCCCGCCTTCTGGTCCATCGTGCTGCTGCGCTGGGACATCAACGTCCGCGAATCCGCCGTCCTGGGCCTGGTCGGCGCCGGCGGCATCGGCATGGCCCTGGACACCGCGCTGAACCTCTTCCAGTGGGACCGCGTGGCCCTGGTGCTAGCCGCCATCTTCGTGGTGGTGGTGCTGGCCGAAGTGATCATCACCCAAGCCCGCAAACGCATCCTCTGACCGAATACAGCGCTTCGAACGTTCCTTTGCGCCGCCCGGAAACGGGCGGTTTTTTTTTCGCAAAACGCCCCCCCCGATCAAACCCCAGCTTGCCGACCCACCCTCCCGGCAAGCGCGCAGCGTCACCCCACGACGCAAGACACCGCGTAAGCCTCGCAAGGCCGCCCGCGCGGCCGGCGCGAGGCGGGCCCCGCAAAATCCTCCATCCCCAAGGTGCCGTCAACAAAAACGCCAAGCACACCCCCCGCCCCAGGGCCCGTGACTAAGCCTCATCAAGAGCGCGTGGCGGGGCAGGCGGGTGAGGGCGGGGCGTGTAGATGCGCCCGGCGGAATCCGAAGGAACCGCCGAAGGCGGTGACGAGGATGAGCACGGGGCAGTCCGGAGCGAAGGCTCCGGACCGCAATCGTAGCCCCGCCCTCACCCGCCTGCCCCGCCACGCGCGGCTCAAGAACCCCCAAGCCCCCCTTGTTGACACACCGCAACCCCGTCTAAGCTCAATGTGAACAAAATATGACCCGTCATCAAAACCCCCCCTCCGATTGACTAAGATCTCGGCTTTTGCCGTCGGACACCCCCGCCATGTCGGAACAGGAATTGAAGCTGCACGTGCCCACGGCGTCCCGCCAGGCCGTGCTTCGAGAGGTCAAGCAACGTGAAGCGACCCGCATCCGCTTGCACGCCATGTACTTCGACACCCCCGAGCGCGAACTCGCCCGGGCCCGCATCGCCATCCGCCTGCGCCAGGAAGGCCGCGACTGGGTCCAGACCCTCAAGATGCCCGGCATCAACGCCATCACCCGCATCGAACTGAACCACCCCCGCCCCGGCCCCGTCCTGGACCTGTCCGTCTACGCCGGCACCGAGGTCGAAGCCGCCCTGGCCGCCATCAAAGGCGAACTCGGCCTGCGCTACGAAACCGACGTCCAGCGCATGCTGCGCAAAGTCCGCACCCGCTACGGCACCGTCGAACTCGCCTACGACACCGGCATCCTGCGCGCCGGCGCCCTGGAACTGCCCATCTCCGAACTCGAATTCGAACTCGTCTCCGGCCGCCCCGCCGCCATCTTCGCCGTCGCCCGCGGCTGGCAGCAGCGCCACGGCCTCGTCCTCGACCCGCGCAGCAAATCCGAACGCGGCGACGCCCTCGCCCAGCTCGCCCAGCGCCTGGCCGACGTCGACGCCATTCCCGGCGACGACCTCGAAGCCCGCCGCGCCCGCGCCATCGCCCTCTTCTGGGCCCCCCGCGGCGCCGCCTCCGTCAAACTGCGCGACGACATGACCGCGCCCCAGGCCATGGGCCGCATCGCCGCCGAATGCCTCGACCAGATCGCCCGTAACGCCGCCGTGCTGGCCGAAGTCGACACCGAAGGCGTCTACCGCGCCGGCAACTCCGAACACGTGCACCAGCTGCGCGTCGGCATCCGCCGCCTGCGCTCCGGCTGGAAACTCTTCGACGGCTGGATCGCCCCCGTGCCCGATGCCCTGCTGCAAGGCGTGCGCGCGCACTTCGCCGCCTTCGGCGCCAACCGCGACCAGGACGTCCTGAACGAAACCGTCGCCCCTGCCCTGATGCGCGCCGGCATGCCCGTCATTCCCATGGAAGCCGCGCCGCCCGAACAGGACGCCCGCGCCATCGCCGGCGGCAAGGCCTTCCAGGCCTGGCTGCTGGACCTGCTGGAATGGAGCCTGGACGTGCCGCCCGCCGTCCCCCTGGCCGACGGCCTGCCCGTCGCCAACGGCGTGCCCAGCGAAGCCGCGCCCGAGCCCGCCATCCGCCTGCAAGGCGGCGTTGCCGGCCCCAGCGTCAAGCCCACCATCATCCCCATGCTGACGCCCGAGCCGGCCCCCCAGCGGCTGCACAAGCAACTCGCCCGGCGCCTGCACCGCTGGCACAGCAAGGTGGCGGACCAGGGCACCCGGTTCGCCGCGCTGGACATCCCTACCCGCCACGAACTGCGCAAGCGCGGCAAACGCCTGCGCTACAGCCTGGCCTTCGCCGAATCGCTGCTGCCCGCCGCCAAGCTGCGCGGCTATCGCAAGCTGCTGTCGCGCGTGCAGGACATCCTGGGCGAAATCAACGACCTGGCCGTCGCCAAGGACTACTACGAAGCGTGTACGGTCACGCACCCGCAAGCCTGGTTTGCGCTGGGCTGGATCAGCGCTCGCCTGGAAGAACTGGCCGTCGATGCGCAAAAGGCCTTCGACGACCTGGCGGGCAGCAAGCCGTTCTGGAAGTAAGGCCAAAAACACCGCGCCCCACGCATCCGGCAACGGACACGTGGGGCGCGTTTTTCTGTGCCGCCAGGCGCGGCGGCATCCAGAGCGATCAGTCGGCCAGCAAGGCCCCGGCGAACTCATCCGCCACGAATGGCTGCAGGTCTTCCAGGCTTTCACCCACGCCGATCCAGTACACCGGAATCGGGCGCACGCCCTGGCTGCCCGCCGCCACTGCCGCCAACGTGCCACCCTTGGCGGTGCCGTCCAGCTTGGTCACGACCAGGCCCGTCAGGTTGATGGCCGCATCGAACGCACGAATCTGCGCCAGCGCGTTCTGGCCGGTATTGCCGTCCACCACCAGCAGCACTTCGTGCGGCGCGGCCGCATCGGCCTTGCCGATCACGCGGCGGATCTTCTTCAGCTCTTCCATCAGGTGCAGCTGGGTCGGCAGACGGCCCGCCGTGTCCACCATCACCACGCCCATGCCGCGCGCGCGGCCGGCATTGACCGCATCGAACGCCACGGCGGCCGGGTCGCCGCCATCCTGCGAAATCACGGTGACGTTATTGCGGCTGCCCCATTCGATCAATTGCTCGCGGGCGGCGGCGCGGAAGGTATCGCCCGCGGCCAGCAGCACGCTCGCCCCCTGGCGCTGGAACGTGTGCGCCAGCTTGCCGATCGACGTGGTCTTGCCGGCGCCGTTCACGCCCGCGATCATCACCACCAGCGTCTTGGCCTGCTTCAGGTCGAATGCCCGTTCAAGCGGGCGCAGGTGGTCGGCCAGCAGCTGGCGCAGCGCCGCCTTGACCTTGGCCGGGTCTTCGATGCGTTCTTTCTTGACTCGCGCACGCAGCGCGGTCAAGAGCTTCTCGGTGGCCTCCAGGCCGGCATCGGCCATAATGAGCGCCGATTCGAGTTCCTCGAACAGGTTCTCGTCGACCTTGACGCCGACGAAAATGCCGCCAATGCTTTGACCGGTGCGCGACAGGCCTTGCTTCAGGCGCGACAGCCACGACGCCTTCTTGGGCGCGGGTTCGGGTTCGGGTTCAGGCGCGGGCGGCGGTGCCACCGCAACAGGCGGCGCGCTGACCGGCGCGGCCGTCACCGGCGGCGGCACGATGGCGGGCTGATGCGCCGGCGCAGCCGGTGCGACCGCAGCGGGCGCGGCAGTGACGGGTTCGGCGACCACCGGCGCAGCCGGCGACGGCGCCACGGCAGCCGGTGCGACCGGAACTGGCGCTACCGGCGCAGCAGCGGCAGGTTGCGCCGCCGGCGCAAACGCCGGCGCGGGCGGCGGCTGCGGCACCGAAGCGGGTTGCGGTTGCGGCACGCTGGCCGGCGCCGGCGCGGGCACCGACGCGGCCGGCACGGGCAGCGTCAGCTCGGGCGGCGCGGCAGGCGAAAATTCGCGGACCGGGGCGGGGGATTCGACAGGTGCGACGGGCGCCTCGACGCCGGCTTGCGGGCCGGGCGCGGTGTCCACGCCCTCTGGCGGCGGCGCAGGCTGGGCCGGCGCGGCGGGCGGAGGGGATTTTTTCTTGAAGAAGCGGCTAAACATGGGTAACAAGTATATTCGTATCGTCGGGGGCCAATACCGGCGCACCCCTATCGTCGTGCCCGACGTGGAGACGCTCCGCCCGACCCCCGACCGGGTGCGGGAAACGCTGTTCAACTGGCTCAATCACCTGTGGGGCGGCGAATTCGCCGACAAGCAGGTGCTGGACTTGTTCGCCGGCAGCGGCGCCCTGGGGTTCGAAGCCGCCTCGCGCGGCGTCGCGCACGTGCAGATGGTCGAACGGGACAAGACCGCCGCGTCCGCGCTGCGGACACTACGCGACAAGCTCAAAGCCGACATGATACGCATCCACGTGGGCGATGCGATGCAGGTCGCCGAAAGAATGGATGCGTCCCGATTTGACCTCATTCTTCTGGATCCGCCCTTCGGACAAGGCTGGCTGCCGCGCCTGTGGCCGATCCTGCCCGGCATCCTGGCCGAGGACGGCCTGGTCTACGTCGAGGCCGAAAACGCCATCGACGCCCCCGACGGATTCGAGATATTGCGCCAGGACAAGGCCGGGGCGGTCCACTACCATCTCCTGAAATTTGCTGCATTGCGCAAATAGATCAATAATCCGAGCTTCGGAGGATGGTGTACACCACTAATAACGGTACGGAGCTCGCATGATCATCGCTGTTTACCCCGGCACTTTCGACCCGCTGACCAGAGGCCACGAAGACCTGGTCCGCCGTGCCGCCACGCTTTTCGACAAAGTCGTGGTCGGTATCGCCCATAGCCGCAACAAGAAGCCCTTCTTCAGCATCGACGAACGCGTGGACATCGCGCGCGAAGTGCTGGGCCACTATCCCAACGTGGAAGTGCAAAGCTTCGGCGGCCTGCTCAAGGACTTCGTGCGCGACCAGGGCGGGCGCGTCATCGTGCGCGGCCTGCGCGCCGTGTCCGACTTCGAATACGAATTCCAGATGGCCGGCATGAACCGCCACCTGCTGCCCGACGTCGAAACCCTCTTCATGACGCCGTCGGATCAATACCAGTTCATCTCGGGCACCATCGTACGCGAAATCGCCCAGCTGGGCGGCGACGTCAGCAAGTTCGTGTTCCCCTCTGTCGAACGCTGGCTGCAGGAAAAAGCCAAGGAACGCCGCGAACAGTCCTGGCCGGGCTGACCCCGCAGGCTCCCCCGCCGCCGAATCCCCCGAAGAGCGCCTCGTGCGCTCTTCTTGCGTTCTGGCGCCCGGCCCTGCGCACCACGCCAATGGCAGGACAGCGCCAGGGGCTTGTCCGGGCGTACCCGGGGCCGGCAGTACAATGGCTGCGCCCCTTGCCTGATTTCCATTGCCCCGCCCATCATGGCTCTGACCATCACCGAAGAATGCATCAATTGCGACGTTTGCGAGCCCCAGTGCCCGAACGACGCGATTTCCATGGGCGAGGACTACTACGTCATCGACCCTGACCGCTGCACGGAATGCGTCGGCCACCACGACGAGCCCCAATGCAAGGTGGTCTGCCCCGTGGAATGCATCGAACTGCACCCGCAATGGAAAGAAGGCCAGGAACAGCTCATGGCCAAGTACCGCCGCCTGACCGGTGCCGCATGAGCGACACCGCGCAGCCCAGCTTCAACCCTCCCGACTCCCGCCCCAACGCCCGCCGCGATCTGTCCGCTTCGGCCATCGCCGCCGGCCTGGTCGCCGTGCTGGTCAGCTTCGGCGGCACGGCCGTGCTGATGGTGCAGGCCGGCCACGCCGCGGGGCTGGATGCTGCCCGCATCGGTTCCTGGATCGGTTCGCTCAGCCTGGTGCTGGGCTTCGGCGGCGCCGCCTACAGCCTGCGTACGGGCCTGCCCATCGTCATGGCGTGGTCCACCCCGGGCGCCGCCCTGTTGGTCACCGCGCTGGCCGGCGTGCCCTTCCCCGAAGCCATCGGCGCCTTCGTGCTGGCGGCCGCCTTGACGCTGGCCTGTGGCTTGTTCGGCTGGATCGATCCCATCCTGCGCCGCATTCCCGGCGAGGTCGCCGCCGCCATGCTGGCCGGCGTGCTGCTCAATTTCGGCATGGGCGTCTTCACCAACGTCAGCAAGCAGCCCGCGTTGGTGCTGGCCATGTGCGTCGCCTACCTGGTATGCCGCCGCTGGGCGCCCCGCTACGCCGTGCTGATGGTGATGGTCGTGGCCGTCGGCATGGCGGCCGGCCTGGGTCTGTTGCGGGTCGATCAGCTCGATTGGCACCTGACCGAATTCGTCTGGACCACACCCGCCTTCAGCACGCAGGCTGCGATCAGCCTGGGCATTCCCCTGTTCGTCGTGGCCATGGCCTCGCAGAACCTGCCCGGGCTGGCGATCCTGCAGGCAGCGGGCTATCGCCCCCCGGCTTCGCGCCTGGTCGCCGCCACGGGCTTCCTGGGGCTGCTGGCAGCCCCCTTTGGCGCCCATAGTGTCACGCTGGGCGCCATCAGCGCCGCCATCTGCACGGGGCCCGAAGCCCATGCCGATCCGTCCAAGCGCTACATCGCCGCCGCCACCTACGGCATCGGCTATTTCGCCTTGAGCATCGTGGCCGGCGCGGTCGCCGTGTTCTTCCAGGCCCTGCCCTCCGCCCTGCTGGCCGCACTGGCCGGCCTGGCGTTGCTGGGCACCATCATGGGCGGCATGGCCGCCGCCATGGCCAACCCGCAACGGCGCGAAGCCGCGCTCATCACGCTGCTGGCCACGGCGTCCGGGTTCAGTTTCTGGGGAATCGGGTCGGCCTTCTGGGGCCTGGTCGCGGGCCTCATCGCCCACACCGTCTTCGAATACAAGCGCAAGCCGGCCGTGTTGTAAGGCCGGGCCGGGGCGCGTCGCCGCGCGACGCTGACGGAATATCAGTCCGGCCAGGCGGACACGGGCGTGTCCGGATGCACCTTCATGATGCGGCACGGCACCTGCACGAAATTCGAGATCCAGGCGGCCGCAAGCTCACCTTCGTCGACCACGTCGATGGTCTGCTCGCCCACCTTCATGCTGTAGCGCACGCTGTCGTCGTCTTCGATGACATCCAGCGGAATATCCATGCGCAGCATGCCGGGCGCGCGCAGCACCAGGTACCCCAGGCGCAATTCAACGGTCACGTCAGCCAGCCGCGGGCACAGCTCGCGGTTCAGCCACTGGCCCGAATCGTTGGCCACCAGCCATTGCCGGTGATAAGGCGCGGCCTCGGGCTGCGCCGTATGGCCGCACTGGGCGATGGGCTGGAAGGCGTCGCTCATTTGCCGAGCAGGCCCTTGAGCGCCTTGTCCACCGCCGCGCCACCCTTGCCCTTGCCCGTCACGGCCTCACGCAGCTTGTTTTCCAGGCTGCGCTTCAGAATGCCGCCGATGGCGTCTTTCCAGAGCAACGTATAGGTGGGCTTGTCGAACGGGCCTTTCACGTGCACGGGAATGGTCACGTCCTTCAGGTCGATCAATTCCTTGCCTTCGGGGTCGGCGGCCGGGTTGACCACACGGGCGCGCGCCACCAGGTCCAGTTCTTCCTTGACGAAGTCGATGGTGGCCGGCTCGCCTTGCGTCACGCGCAGCAGCGGCGACACGACGTTCAGGCGCTTGACGCTGGCCACGCCCTTGGTGAAAGCCAGGTCGGCTTCCATTTCCGAGAAGGCGGTCTGCTTGCTGGTGTCGGCCGCCACGGTCTCGTCTTGCGATTCGGGCTTGAGCGCCGCCCTCAGTTCGCGCAGGGTCTGCGTCAGGTTGATGCCCTTGACCGCGCCATCGCGCAGGCGCACCTGCAACGTGCCGCCCAGGTTGCTCTTCATGGCGTAGCCGTTGGCGCCGCCGGTTTTCAGGTCCAGCGCCAGGCTGCCGGTGCCGGACAGCACATTCTTCTGGGCCAGGTCCATCAACAGCGGTTCGATGGCGATACCCGCCAGCGACATCTTCGTGGCCAGCTGGTTGCCCTGCGCCGCGTCCACCGACAAGGCGCCGGCCAGCTTGCCGCCGTACAGGCCCGCCGTGAGGCTGGAGATATCGAGCTTGCCGCGGTCCAGCTTGACGGCCGCGGCGACGTCGTCGGCCTTCAGGCCGCGCACCACCAGCTTGCCGACCTTGAGCGTGCCGTTCACGCTGGGGCCGACCAGGGCCGACAGGTTGATCGAGTCGTCCGCCGGCTTGGCCGGGGCCGGCTGGGCGGGTTTGTTTTCGTCTTTCTTGCCGTCCGCCGGCGGCTTGGCAGGCGCGGCCGCAACCGGCGGCACCAGCTTGTCCAGATCCAGCGTATCGACCGCCAGCGCGAAATTGACCTGCGGCGCGTCGCTCAGCTTGGTGATGTCGGCGCTGAGATCGAACTTGCCGCCTTCGAGCACCGCGTTGATCTTGCTGTTGGCCTGGTCTTTCAGCAGGTCGACGTTCAGGCTGCCGATCACCGGAATCTGCAGGCTGCCCTTGGGCAGGCTGGGGTCGGTGATGTTGACGTCGCCGCGCAGCCCGGACAGGCCGCCCTTGCGTTGCAGCAGGTTCAACGACAGCGGCGAGGCGAAGGTCAGCTTGACGATGCGGTCGCCCTTCCTGGACGTGCTGTCCAGCTTGGCTTCCTTGATGTCCAGCTCGGCCGCATTGCCGCTGATGCCGTTCAGGCCGAAGCTGGCGTCCAGGCCGCTGATGCGCACGCGTCCCGTCAGGGCTTCGCCCGTGGCCTGCGTAGGCGAAATGTTCAGCGCTGGCGCGTCCACCGCGAATTCAAACGGACCATCGGCCACGCCGCCCTTGGCGCGCACGGCCAGCTTTTCGATCTGCAACTGGCTCTTGTGCGGGTCGATCGACAGCTTGGGCATCGCCACGCTGGCCTCGACGCCGGTGGCACGCGCGGCCGGATCGGTGATGTCACCCTGGAAGACGAGTTCCAGGCCGGCCACGTCCAGCGCCGACTTCTGGCCGTTGAAGGCCAGGTTGCCACGCATCGCCAGGCTCTTGGCCTCGGCGCCCGGCAGCTTGCCGTCCATGCGCAGGTCCAGCTTCTGCGCGGCATAGCGCTTGGCAGACGGATCCAGCGTCAGCAGCGCCTGGCCCGTCAGGTTGGCATCGATGCGCGGGTTGCCGCCTTCGACGCGGGCCGTCAGGCGCACGTCGAACGGCTGGTTGAACGTCACGCGGCCGGTGTTGGCGTTGATCTTGGTGACCGCCACCGCCATGCCCGACATCTCGTCCTGCAACAGCACTTCGCCGTCTTTCAGGTCCAGGCCGGCAATGTCGATCTGCATGTTGTTGCGCGCCGCCGGCGAAGTGCCATTGGTGAGCGCCTGCGCCGCGGTCTGGGCCGCACCGGCAATGGCTTCGGCCGGATTGGCGGGCGTAGCCACCACCGGGGCCGTGCCACCGACCAGATTGCTGAAATTGAACTGGCCGTCCTTGCCACGCACGACCCGCGCCTTGAAGCCGCTGATCGCCACGTGGTCCACCACGAAGCTGTTCGACAGCAACGGCCACACGGCCACCGCCAGGCGGGTGCTTTCGATGGACGCGAAATTCTCGGTGCTATTGGCTTCGGACAGCGACACGCCCTGCACCGACAGGCCGATGCGCGGGAACAGCGACAGCTCGATTTCGCCGTCGATCGTCAGTGTGCGGTGATAGCGTTCCTGGACAAGCTCTTCGAGCTTGTACTTGTACGCGTTGGGGTCGAACGTCAGCAAAAAGATGGCCAGGCCAACGACGGCCACGACAACCAACACCACCAGGCCTATCAGAATGCGCTTGAACCACGTTTTCATTGCCGCCCCGTCGGACCCTCGACTGGTAATCCTTGAATGCCACCCGCCGCGCCGGGCGCGACAGTGACGCTTTGCCGTGGCTTGCCGCCCGGCATCCTGATCTGGCCGTCTTGCATGGCATGCCGCCGCGTGCGCCGGGCCTGGGGCCGGGTCGCTTGAAAGGGGGGATCTACCAAGGAAAGACGGGCTGAAGACGCGGGCATGGCCTGCGTGCAGATACCGCTATCGTAACAAATCGGGCCGGCCTGCGCGCCAACTCGAAAACTGACGGTTTTCTGTCTGGGTGATTGTAGGGCTAGAATTATTGATCCATCAATCATTGACGCATCCAACAATGCCCGCCCCCAACCCAAGCACCCCCTATTCGCCCGGCCAGGTGCTTCCCTTCCGGCAGACCCTGCTGGCCATGCTGGGCATGTGTTTCGTCATGATGATGGTGGCCATCGACCAGACCGTGGTCGGCACCGCCCTGCCCACCATCGTGGCCGAACTCAAGGGCTTCGAGCTGTACGCCTGGGTGGCGACCTCGTACCTGCTCACCTCGGTCATCACCGTGCCGATCTTCGGCCGCCTGGGCGATTACTACGGCCGCAAACCCTTCGTGGTCGCGGCCATCGTGCTGTTCACCCTGGCCTCGGTCCTGTGCGGCGCCGCCGACAGCATGCTGACCCTGGTGCTGGCGCGGGCCTTGCAGGGTATCGGCGGCGGCATGCTGGTGGGCACGGCCTTCGCCTCCATCCCCGACCTGTTTCCCGACCCCCACGTGCGCCTGCGCTGGCAGGTCATGCTCAGTTCCGCCTTCGGCATCGCCAACGCCGTCGGCCCGTCGCTGGGCGGCGCGCTGACCGAGCACTACGGCTGGCGCTCGGTCTTCTACGTCAACCTGCCCATCGGCATCCTCGGTGTGTTCTTCGTGGCCCGCTACCTGCCCCACCTGCGCAACCACACCGCCGGCAAGGTGCGCCTGGACTGGCAAGGCGCCCTGCTCATCGCCGCCGCACTGGGCGGCCTGCAACTGCTGGTGGAACTGCTGCCCAAGGAAGGCGCCAGCCTCACCATCGCCCTGCTCGGCATCGGCAGCGCCGCCGCGTTCGCCCTGCTCTTCTGGTGGGAACGCCGCTGCCCGCACCCGCTCCTGCCCTTCGACATGTTCCGCAACCGCGGCCTGGCCACGCTGTTCATCCTGGCGCTGCTGGTCGGGGTCACCATGTATTCGATGCTGTTCTACGCGCCCCTGCTGCTGCAAGGCGGCTTTGGCCTGTCGCCGCAGGACGCCGGCCTGCTCATCACGCCGCTGGTGGTCTTCATCACCGTGGGCAGCATCATCAACGGCCGCATCATCACCCGCATCCGCAACCCCAACCGCATGCTGTACGCCGGCTTCATGCTGATGGCCGCGTCCTGTATGGGCATCGTCACCACCCACAACTACACCCCGCACTGGCTGATTGCCGGCTACATGATGATGGCCGGCCTGGGCATGGGCTTCATCATGCCCAACCTCACCGTCTTCGCCCAGCAGACCGCCGGCCGCACCCACCTGGGCATCGCCACGGCCCTGCTGCAATCCCTGCGCATGATCGGCGGCATGCTCGGCACCGCCGTCGTCGGCACCATGGTCAACCACAGCTACTTCAGCGGCGTCGAATCCACCCTGCGCGGCACATCGGCCCAGTGGCTGCCGCAGCTGGACGACCCGCAGATGCTGGTCAATCCCGTAGCCCAGACGCAGTTCCTGGCACAATTGGCCCATCAAGGCCAGGATGGAGCGTCGCTGATCGAGATCGCGCGCGTGGCGCTGGTCGGCGCCATCCACGAAGGGCAGCTCATTGCCCTGGCGGTCGCGGTGCTGGCGCTGTGGTGCGTGCGGCGCGTCCCCCTGGTGCAATTGGCGCGCGTTCCCAAACCGGAGCCCGCCGGCGTCGGAGAGTAGCTTTTGCCCAAACAACAACAAGGCCTGCAGGTCATCCAGCACATGGGCCAGACCTACCGCGTCATGCAAAGCGCCTTCAGCGCCAAGGTCGGCCACGCGCTACCGCGCTGGCGCATCCTGCTGGCGCTGCACGAATGCGGGCAGTGTTCGCAAAAGCACCTGGCCGAACGTTGCCGGCTCGACCCGGCATCCCTCACGCGTCAGCTGCAGGCCATGCAGAAACTGGGCTGGATCTCCCGCGCGGTCGATGCCAACGACAACCGACTGACCAATGCGCGATTGACGCCCGCAGGGCAAACGGTGGTGGATGAAGCGCTGCCGAAGCGGGCGGCGTTCTTTGATGAGTCGTTGAAGGGGTTGTCGGCGGCGGATATCGATACGCTGAACCGGGTGTTGAGCGTACTGGAAGAGAATTTCGTGCGTGGGGCGGGGGATAAGGGCGCTTGATCAGGCGCGAGTTTCATACCTTTCGATATGACTGTTCAGCCCATTGCCCGACCAGCCATGTCGATGGCGGCGCAGCCATAGGCCAGGCGCTCCGTTGGCGCTTTCAAACGACTCAGCAACACCAGATTGTGGCCCGGGAGCAATTGTGCAATAGCCTCTTGCACAATTTGGCCCTCTGGCCAGGCCTGGACGAGATTTCATCCCCGCACTTGGAAATACGTTCTCAGATTGGCTCGTGTTCCGCGGAAAGCGGAGTCAACTCGTAGCTCGTGCTACGCCCGCCTGCGCCTGAGCGTTCAAGCACGCCCAACGCCATCAGCTCATTGATATCGCGCAGCGCGGTATCCGCCGAACACTTGGCCAGCGCTGCCCATTTGCTGCTGGTCAGCTTGCCTTCGAAGCCATCGAGCAAACGATTGAGCACCTTCACCTGCCGCTCGTTCAACGCGGCGCCCGACACGCGTTGCCAGAATCGCGCTTTGCCCAGCACCGCGTCAAACGTGCGGTGCGCGTGACTCAGGGCCTCGTCCAGCATCCGCAGAAACCACAGCAGCCACTCGGTCACATCCTGCGTGCCATTTTGCGTGCGCTCAAGGATGTCGTAGTACTGCTTGCGCTCACGTTGGATCTGCGCCGACAGGCTGTAGAAACGTTGTGGGCTGCCATCCGCGCGCGCCAGCAGCAGATCGCCCACGGCGCGAGCAATGCGGCCGTTGCCATCGTCAAAGGGATGCAGGGTCACGAACCACAGATGGCCCAGGCCAGCGCGCACCAGGGCGGGTTCCGGCGTATCCGGCACGTTGACCCAATCCAGAAAGCGCGCCATCTCGGCAGGCAGACGCCTCGCGGGCGGCGCTTCGTAGTGCACCTTCTGGCGCCCGACCTGCCCGGATACCACCTGCATCGGCCCATGCGCGTCGTCACGCCAGTCGCCAATGGTGATCTTGCTCAGGCCGGAGTAGCCCGTGGGAAATAGCGCGGCATGCCACCCGAACAGGCGCTCCACCGTCAGCGGCTGGGCGTAGTTGGCGCTGGCGTCCAGCACCATCTCGACCACGCCTTCCACATTGCGGTCCACGGGGGCCAGCGAGCCGATATCCACGCCAAGACGGCGCGCGATGGATGAGCGCACCGAGGCGACATTCAGATGCTCGCCTTCGATCTCGCTGGTTTTGATGACGTCATCCGTCAGGGCGGCGAGACTCGCTTCACCCTGTAGACCCAGGCCGACGTCAGCCAGCCGACCCAGCAACAGCCCCTGCGCGCGGCTGACGCGCGCCATCGGCTCGGCCACTGTGGCCAGGTCGTAGCGCCAGTCCGGCCATTCCGGGGCTTGCCAGAGGTAGAGGCAATCACCGCGTTTCATGCGGTGATTATCGAGCCGATTTGCTGCATTCGCAAGTAATTCGCCGCAGGAGATGCGGTGAATTTAATCCAACCACCCTTAGTAGTACTGCCGAATGTAGTTATATGCTTTCTCAAACAAATCTTCATCTGCATGAAGCTTGTATTTGAAGAGGGCTTTGCGCAGTGCCTTCTTGACCTCTCGCTCCCCCGCTTGAGTACTTTGCCAACCAGGAAAGCGGACTAGACGCACGATCTCATCTATGTCTGCCACTACGCGCTCCACCATAATGGGAGTTTCGGATGTTTTGACCTCGTTGAACAATTCGGTCAACGCCGCCTTGCCTCGATCCTCGTCTTCTTCGGGGGGCAGCTCGTTCTCGGCTTGCAGCGTTTGCTTAGCAATTTCGAGTAGCTGCTTCAGAAATTCGACGCTATTTATCTGTCCAGACTCGAATCGATCTCTCAGAGCGTCAAGCCTCTCCGACAGCTTCTTGAACCTTGAATTCACTCCCTTCCCGCGCAGCCTGCGCTTAAGCTTGATCTCGATCTCCTTGGCCTTTTTCGGATCGGGATTCGAGAGCACCGCCTCAAGCAAATCCGCATCTAGAACTAATGTGTCGAGATCATCCCGCACCGCATCCACATGCACGTTCTGATGAATCAACTCAATAGTCTTGGCACCTAGCGAATGCCAGATCAGCTTGCCGTGACCGCTCGATGGCTGCACCGACTGATACACCTGCGACAACCACTTGTAGTCTGCTTCGAACGGGTTTAGAACCGCATCTGGCGACAGCGCCTCCCAAATCTTGTTGAGCACGCTGTACTCGGCAGCGAAGCCATCTCGCACTTCGTTATTGGGCAAGCATTGCTGCGCGGCGATCAAGCCCTCATAGCCCAGCAAAGTCCGGTCGCAACCGACAAAGAAGGCCAAACACTTCTGCATGGCCTGAGGCAGCTTATCTTTTAGCTCCTGGATATTGCTGACCACTTGTTTGACGCTCTTGTCGTCAAATTCCAGCGCTGCCGCCACATCATCGAAGATGCCGAGGTAGTCGACGATCAGGCCGTGGGTCTTTTGCTCGGAGTAAGTACGATTGACCCGGCAGATAGCCTGTAACAGCGTGTGATCGCGCAACGGCTTGTCCAGGTACATGGCCTGCAAAATGGGCGCATCGAAGCCGGTCAGCAGCTTGGCCGTGACGATGATCAGCTTGAGCGGGTCGGCCGGGTCACGGAAGCGATCCAGCAGTCGCTCTTCTTCGTCGCGGCTTCGGTCGTAGGGCGAGTACTCTGGATGCTCCTTCTTGTCCGCGGCCTGCACCGACATGACGATGTCCGTGGCCCCGGGCGGCAGCAGCTTGTCCAACTCGGCCTTGAACAGCAGGCAGGATTCCCGGTCGAAGGTGACGATCTGCCCCTTAAAGCCGTTGGGTTCCACCTTGGACTGATAGTGCTCGACGATGTCCTCGCAAATCTTGCGGATTCGCTCGGGCGTCTTCACCAAAACGGCCATCTTGGCAGCGGTCTTGGCGAGGTTGTCCTTGTCCAGATCTGAAAGGCCGCCGGTCAGGTCCTTGTAGGCGGCATCGAGCGCCGCCTTGTCGATGTGCAGGTCAATCAGGCGGGGTTCGAAGTGCAGCTTCAGCGTGGCACCGTCGCGGATCGACTCCTCGAAGCCGTAACGGCTCATATAGCCCCTCTCATCCTCCTCGGCGCCGAAGGCGTAGAAGGTGTTGCGGTCAGCACGGTTGATGGGCGTGCCAGTCAGGCCAAATAAAAACGCATTTGGCAGGGCCTCACGCATCTTGCGGCCCAAATCACCTTCCTGAGTGCGATGTGCTTCATCGACTAAGGCGATGATGTTGCTGCGGTCGTTCAGGCTGCCAGTAGCCTCACCGAACTTGAAGATCGTCGTGATGATGATCTTTCGCACATCGCGCGCTAATAGCTGCTGCAGCTTCTCGCGGCTGTCGGCCTTTTCCAGATTCGGGATGTCAGCACCGGTGAACGTGCCGGTGATCTGGCTGTCGAGGTCGATCCGGTCCACAACGATGAGGACGGTGGGGTTCTTCAGCCCGGCATGCATGCGCAGCTTCTGCGCTGCAAATACCATTAGTAGCGATTTTCCCGAACCTTGGAAATGCCAGATCAGCCCTTTTTTCGGGTAACCCGCTAGCACGCGCTCGACAATCCTATTGGCCGCTTCAAACTGCTGGTAACGGCAAATGATCTTGATGCGCTGCTTTTTCTTGTTGGTGGCGAACAGGGTGAAACTGCCCAGGATATCCAGCACCACTTGCGGCCGCAGCATGCTTTCGGCGGAAAGCTTGAGCGATTTGAGCGGATGATGTTGCCCATCGTCGCCATTGCCATCCAGATGCCAAGGGCCCCAGTCCTTGACCGGTAGCCCGATGGAACCATAGTGGTAGGCCTTACCCTCAGTGGCCACTGAGAACACGTTGCAAACAAAGAGCTCCGGCACGAACTTCTCGTAGTCGTCGTGCACCTGCACCGCACCATCGACCCAGCTGATGCACTTCTTGACCGGGGTCTTTGCCTCGATCAGCACCAAGGGCAGACCGTTGACCAAGAGCACCAGATCGGCTCGGCGCTCGGTGGAGCCCGCCCGGTAGGTGTACTGTTGGGTGACGATGTACTGGTTCTGCGCGAGGTCGTCCAGGTCGATCAGCCGCACCGGCACATGCTCGTTGTTTTGGCCGAAGGGCATCGAGCGCTCACCACGCATCCACGCGGTCATTTCCTCGTTGGCTCGGATCAGGCCATCCGAGCGCACCGACAGCACGATGGCGCGCAGCTTGTAGAGTACCTCTTCGGCGCGGTCGGGCTGGGCAGCGATCTCCGGGTTCAGGCGAATCAACGCCTCGCGCAGCCAAGGCTCGACCAGCACCTCCTGAATCTGGCGCGGCACCTCAGCCGGCGGAGCGTAGCGCCAGCCGATGCCCTTAGGGCTAGGGCCGTAGCTGGGTTGGGATTCATGGACGGAGTTGGTCGGGACAACCTTGGTCGGACCGGCGAGCAGATCGCGGACGTAGGCTTCGACGGTGTTGGATTCGTTAAACATTCATTTGCCCCCAGCCAACGCTGCCGCAGATACTTGTGTGATGAGCGAGCGTGTTGCAGCCATTCGGTCGCGCTGGAGGACCACCGCAGCTCTTAGATCGTGTAGTTGCTCAAGTACAGCACACTGAGCATCAAGACTCGGAAGTCTGAAAGGCATTTTCAGCAAATTGGCGCGGTTGATTTTCTTCATGCTCGCGCTTGTTCCCGCAGCGATTCGCATCAGAAACTCGCGGGAGGAGGTGGTCTGAAGTACGGCCTCGAGGTAGATCGGGTCAACTACGTCCGGATTCGGCTTCAACCTCATCATCGTGTCTGGAAACGACACATCATCTCGTTCATCATCAAAAATTCCGACGTAGCCAACTCTGTCTGGTGTGTTGGAACGCGAAATGAGCAAATCTCCCTTTGACAGCTTTGCCGAAAGCATTTTTCTGGTAGGTTCCACGGGCTTGAAGTCGCCCGTCACGTAACCATGCCGTGACAGCGCAGCAAGCCCCAAGACGAAATAGCCAGTCTCAGCATCTCTCGGAGGCGCACTGCATCCGCTATCTGGGGACCCCAGCAGTACGTTGCCGAGGAGGGCATTCTTGGCGACGCCTGCAGTGTTATTTCCAATCGCCTCGTTCTTGAATGACTGGAGCAAACACTCGGCTGCTTTGATGCTGTTCCTTTGAGCTTGACTGGCATCAGTCACAGTACGAAGCAGCCTTACAAGTGACTCCTGCTTATCCAGCGGCGGCAAGGCGAACTCAAAGCCCGCCAAACTTGTCCAGTTCGTGCGCGGGCTTAAGGAGCCTGCCGACGTACCCACCGCGTGATCGAAGAATGCGTCGGTCTGACAAATAAAGGGCAGCAACTCCGGCAGCAAGACCAGCGCGTCCTTGGTCTCCATCACGTAGATATCCCCGGAACACACGCCGGAGAAGTCCGCCACAGCCACCTTGCGCTGGTAAGCGCGTCGCTTGCCGAACAGCACCTGTCCAGGTTGAAACACGCTGGTGAAGCTCACGCCGTCAGCGATGCTGCCCCAACTGCGAATGCGCAAATCACCTGGTTCGAGATGTTCCAGACCGACGTAGCGTTCAAAACCATCGGCTAGCGGATCTTGGCTGCGAGATTTCGAGAGGCGCACCACGTCGCCTAATTTCACCCGACGCCAGCCGGGCTTCAAAGTCTCGTTATTCATTATTCTTGTCTCACAAGTGGCATTGCATAATCCAGGTACTCGGCTTGGGGAGTGCGACAAACTCGCCAGTTGTTTGCGCCAGCAGGGCGTTCCCGTTGATCTACATGGGTAAGAACAAGTCGCTTTTTCGCGCGGGAAACGCCGACGAAGTAGGCGCATCGATTTTCATCCTGACTTCCAAAAAATATTTGGTTTTCGACGGCCATGATGATGACTGAATCGAACTCAAGGCCCTTGCTCTTATGGATGGTCAGGATTCGTACCGCTTGGTCGTCTGAGAATCGCTCAAGGGCTTTGGGCAAGTTAGGCTCTAGCTTCAACAGTTCCTCGATCCTAGCCTTAGTATCACGAACCACCTCTCTCAACCGATCATGCGATTCGTAGTCCGGCGAGAGCGACACCAGTGTTTCTATACTGACTTGCTTCAGAAATGCCTGAACAAACTTCCACCGGCCGGAAAACGGCTCATCGATCAGCTCGGCAATGGCTATCCCATTTCGCTGCTGCTTGACGAGCCGATCCAGGTCCTTGCGCGCGTTCGACTGAATCTCTTCATCAGCAAAAGGGATGAGCTGATTCATGAGCCGAATCCAAGCATTTGGCTCGCGCTGGCCATAGAGGCAAGAGAGATAGTCCACGATTAAACGTGCGGCCGGCTCGACCGTGATGTCCTGCATCTGCTGCTCGTTACGGAACGGGATGCCGCGCGCCTCCAATGCCGCCATCAGATGATCGGCGTACAGGTCGAGCTGATTACGAATCAGGACCGCAATTTCCGCAGGTGGCAGCTGCTCGGTCGTTATCCAATCTTCAATCAAACCTGCGAGGTGGTCAGCCTCCTGACGACTATCGTCGAAGCGCCATACAAATACCTCGCCTTCGTCGCCGGCAAGCTGCTCATCAGACATGATGGAAGGTGGATCAAGCTTGCGAATGATCTCGTTCTGTAGGCGAAGCAGTCGCGGCTTTGAGCGAAAGTTACGGTACAAATTGAGCGGGACAGCGGCAAAGTCGGCAACGAACGCTTGGAAGATGCCGTCCATGGCTCCTGCCCAACCCATGATTTTCTGTTTGGTGTCACCCACAGCGGTCAATCGAATGCTCGTACTTTGAAAGGCGAGCTTGAGCAACTCGTACTGCAGGTTGGTGCAGTCCTGGAATTCGTCGAGGAAGACGTCGGTGTAGGTTTGCCGAATGGCGTTCCGCGCTGCTGCAGACTGTCGCAGAATCTGAATCGCAAACGGCACCAGATCGGAAAACTCGATCAAGGTTCGAGATGGGGCGGGCTTTCGATCGGCAATTTTGTACCCAACATCCAGCGCATACTCGCCCGTCAGCACCGGACGGAAGCGATCAATGACGCGCTTGGCAAAAGCGTGAAAGGTATAGCTGTCAAACCGCGAGGCAAGCTCGGAACCACAGCGCCGCTTTACTCGCTCTTTCAGGTTGCTACTGGCATCAACTTTGAACGAAATTGCCAAAATCCGTTTGGGGTAACGACACGTCCCCGTGCGCAGCAGGAAGTCTGCTCGCTGCGCAAGCATTTCGGTCTTGCCCGCTCCTGGCCCTGCTGTCAGCGCGAGACTGCGCGTACGCTCCTTAGCTCCCAGCAATGCATTCGGCTCAAGAGTCAGCCCATCCGCAGGTTTCCAGGCATCGACTGCAATCATTCCGGCAACTCCGCGAGCTTGGCAATGACGGCATCAGCCAATCTGCTCAGCGATTCTGGCATGTTAGTCAGCAACTCTTCATCTGTCAGCTGAGCCAGTGCGTCAATATGGGCTGCGGGTTTGCTACCAAGCTTGAAGCGCTGATGATAGGTGCTGAACAGCTTCTGTTCGTCTTTGCTGTACTGGCTGGAGTCGTGGTGACTTTTGCCCAAGACAGCTTTGATCGTGGCGTCCTCAGGATCTTCCTCTGTCACGCCATACGCATCTGGGTACGCAAGCAACATGGCGAAATCTAGATCCATGGGGTATGAGAAGAAAACATCTCGATCCTCAAGCAGATCAAGGTAGTTTTCGTACTCACGCACCATGTCCTTTGTTGAATCCCATTTTGGAATGCCGTGGTCCTTCGGTAATTTTTGTTCTGGCCGATACTTTTCGAGCTGATCATTCACGTACTTGATCCGCCCCCACCCAGCCTGGTGGCGCGCCACATCGAGATCAAGCAACGTCAGATAAGGGATTTGAAGGGCGGAAAGAAGGCGCCAGAAATGGTTAACGTGCCTACCGCCCAAAGGCGCAATCGTGACGGCGGACTCGTCAACGGGCGCCCCCTTGACCTGCAGCAGCCGTGGCAAAACGATCTCTTCGCTATCGCCTTCGCCGAGCACTACAAGCCGCGAGAAATAGACTTCCGGAAAGGCTTGCACTGCCTCGCGCACAAACTTGTGAGCCTCGTCATCGGCATCTGGAAGCTTGATATGCTTGACGCGCGATGTTCGCTCATGGGTCAGCTGTAGATAGCGGATACCTTCCGGAGCGACGCGCCGCAGCATCGAGGGCGCATGGGTTGCAATCAGTGCTTGAGCGTCACCATCGCTGGTCATCGCGTTGAGCACTGTGACGATCCGTCCAAGGTAGTGCGGCGAGAGGCTGTTTTCGGGCTCTTCGACCGCCACTACCGTAAACACGGGCGGGCGCAGCTTGTATGCGTCGAAAGAATTGTCTTCTTCAGCCAGGACCGCGCGACCGATGGCTTGCGAGGACAGTACGAGCGAGAGATAAAGCATCGACTTCTGACCATCGCTCAATCGCGAGAAGTCGACCAAGTGCTCGTCATGGCCCGGCGTGAATGACACCGACATGTGTCGTAGCAAGGTTTCAATCTCAGACGCAACAAAAGTAAGCTTGGGGTCGGCAAAGAAGCTTCCCTTGTGCAAAACGCTCCATGCCGTTTTCAAGCTAGTGCTGAACGCATTGATTGATGGATTGGCCGCCAAGCTGTCGCTGATCTGGTCGGTCAGACCCTTGATGACAGTTCGCTCTGCATCCCAGTTCACCGCACGCAGCATGCGCCCCAGCAATGCATTGGCGCCGTAGGCAATGTGATCGGCGGGATCACGGCGTGCAGGTAGGTAGTGAACGTGGATATGGTTACGTTCAGATCGGGGGACCTGAGCAGTGGTCAGTGGCGAGCCATCTGCATTGATGTTCAGCACATAGACCATGCTTTCTTCTATGTCCCCATCCAAGCCCATGGTGGCGGTGAGGCGGAATCGCACGCGCGGTGTGCCATCGATTTCGTCAAGGCGCATGTGGCCGAAATGAGGAGCTACCGTGCTGTTGTCGTCGTCGTCGCCAAGTTCCGGGAACAGGAAGTCGGTTTCGATCCATAGCCGACGCTCAGCAGGCGGTGCTGCCTCGCTGAATGGAACATGAAAGTCCGAGCGCAAGATTCGGCGCAGTGAAGGATCAAAGGCAAACAGACGGCACAGGGCTTGAAGTGCGGCTGTCTTGCCTGAGCCGTTAGGGCCGATGAGGTAAGTAATCTCCTCCAGCCGAATTTCGGTGGGCGCTGCTCCGAATGACTGAAAGTTCGAGAGCCGGATCGTTTGAAGCTTCATTGGGCCTCCTCAGCTTTGGAAAGGCCATCCAGCGTTTCCACCAATGCGTCCATCTGCAGCCAGAATGCACGCCCTTCGGTTTGCCATTGGTCCCAGGTAGAGCGTAGCGATACCGCTTCGCCATTGCTGTCGGTGGCAACGGCGGCGGCAATACGCTTCACGTACAACGGGATCGAGAGGTTGCCGGCATTTGCGCCGATTTCGGCCAGGGTCGCGACCTTGGCGAAACCGGGCATGTCCGCAAAGGTCTTGTAGGCGGTCAGGACGTGCTGCTGGTGCTCGGGCTTGAGAAAGCTCTGCGCCCGTTCCCGGGTGACCTCGTTCACCGCGTCAATGAAGATCACCTTACCCTTGCGATTGGCGCCCTTCTTGCGGTTGCAGATGACGATGCATGACTCCATCGGGGAGTTGTAGAACAGGTTGGGCCCCAAGCCGATGACGGCCTCGACCCAGTCCTGTTCGACCATCTTGGCGCGCATGGCTTGTTCCTCGTTACGGAACAGCACACCGTGGGGCCAGAGCACAGCACTACGTCCCTTGGCGCTGAGGCTGGTCAGGATGTGCTGCTGGAAGGCGTAATCGGCGCGGCCCTGTGGCGGAGTACCCAGGGAGTTGCGGCCCCACTTGTCACTGCTCCAGGCCTCGCGGTTCCACTGTTTGATGGAGTACGGCGGGTTGGCCAGAATCACATCGAATTGGCGCAAGCGGTCGCCTTCGATGTGCTTGGGTTCGGCCAGGGTGTCGCCGCGGCTGATCTCGAAATCTTCCACCCCGTGCAGGAACAGGTTCATTCGGGCGATGGATGAGGTAATGAGGTTGCGCTCCTGCCCATAAAGCTTGAGGGTGCGGTATTCGCCACCCGAGCGTTTCACTTCATCCAAGGCCGAGATCAGCATGCCACCGGTGCCGCAGGTGGGGTCGTAAATCGACTCGCCCGCCTGCGGCGCCAAAAGCTGCGTCATCAGATGCACGACGGTGCGGTTGGTGTAGAACTCGGCAGCCGTGTGGCCCGAGTCGTCGGCGAACTTCTTGATCAGGTATTCGTAAGCATTGCCTAGCTCATCCTCGGGAACGTTGGCTACCGAGAGTGTCTGGGTTGAGAAGTGCTCGATCAGGTTCTTCAGTGTTTCATCGGGCAGACGCTCGCGGTTGGTCCACGGGGCATCGCCGAAGATGCCATCGAGCATGTCCGGGTTTGCCGACTCGATGGCGCGCATGGCTTTCTGGGTGGCTGCGCCCACGTTCTTCGGCGTCTGACGCACATCGGTCCAGTGAGCGCCTTGGGGGATCTGGAAGCGGTGGTTCTCGGCGAACTGGGCATAAGAAAGGTCGCCCTTCGAGTTGGCCAGCGCCGCCTGGTATTCCTCGTCCCAAACGTCCGAGACGCGCTTGTAGAACAGCAGCGGAAAGATGAACTGTTTGTAGTCGCCGGCGTCGATGAGACCACGGAGCAATACGGCGGCGCCCCACAGGTAGCTTTCGAGTTCTTTTTGGCTGATGCGTTTGTTTTGGTGACTCATTGCAGCCCTCCCCCTTCAGTCATGACCTGTGCAAGCCGTCCTTCGGCCTCGCGGCAGCGGGTGAGCGCTTCCTTGAATGCCGCGATTGCGTCGGGCAGCGGTGGAATGTCTTCTTGTAATGGCGGCAGGACATAGCGCGAAATGTTCAGCGTCCAGTCTTCGGCTTTGATCTCGTCGAGTCTGACCACGCGGACCGCGTCCTGCACATCGACAAAGCCGCGATACCAGCCGAGGATCTCGGCTGCGTGCTCGGGTTCCGGATAGTTCTGCGCGCGGCCCCGGCGGAACAGGCGTGACGCATCGGCGATCAGTACTTTCTTCTTGTGCTTGACCGGTTTGCGCTTGCGCAAGATCAGGATGCACGCAGCGAGGCCGGTGCCGTAGAAAAGGTTGGGTGCCAGGCCGATCACGGCCTCGACCAGATCCATTTCCAGCAGCTTCTGGCGGATGCTGCCTTCTACCCCCTTGCGGAACAGGGCGCCCTGGGGCAGCACCACGGCCATCCGGCCGCTGACGTCGGCCATCGACCCGACCATGTGTTGGACCCAGGCGAAGTCACCGCTGGATGAGGGCGGCAGGCCAGCAAAGTTGCGGCCGAAAGGATCGTTCCGCCACAGGTCCTCGCCCCACTTTTCCAGCGAAAAGGGCGGATTGGCGATCACACAGTCGAACGAGGCCAGTCGGTCGCCCTCGAAGAAGGCTGGGTTGCGCAGCGTGTCGCCGCGCACCACCTGGAAATCTTCGATGCCGTGGAGGAACAGGTTCATCCGCGCGATGGATGAGGTCGTGAGGTTTTTCTCTTGCCCATACAGCTTGCCCCACAGGCGCTTCACGTCGCCGTGCTGTTCCTTTACATGTTGGACGGCGGCCAGCAGCATACCCCCGGTGCCGCAGGCCGGGTCGTAGATGGTCTGGGCTTCTTTGGGATCGAGCATGTCGATCATCAGCCGCACCACGCTGCGCGGGGTGTAGAACTCGCCTGCTTTTTTGTTGGTGGCGTCGGCGAACTTCTTGATCAGGTACTCGTAGGCGTCGCCAAGCAGATCCGAGTCGACGTTCTTGTTGCCAAACGGCAGTTTGGAGAAGTGCTCGATCAAGTCCTTGAGCAGGGCATCAGACAGCCGCTCCTTGTTCGACCACTGGGCATCGCCGAACACGCCGTACAGGGTGTCGGGGTTGGCCTTTTCGATCTCGCGCATCGCGCGCTGAAGGGCCGTCCCGACATTGCTGGCCCTGGTGCGAACGTCGTTCCAGTGGCAGTCTTCGGGGATCTGGAAGCGGTGCGATTCTGGAAACCAGGCCAGTTGCTCGTCGCCAGTCTCATCGACGATATCCTGGTACTCTTCATCCCAGACATCGCAGATGCGCTTGAAGAACAGCAGCGGAAAAATGTAGGTCTTGAAGTCAGCGGCATCCACCGGGCCGCGCAGAATGTTGGCGGATTCCCAAAGGTGGCTTTCTAGTTGGTTCGCGGTAATTTTTGCAGAAGAGTCGGTCATTTGGATGATGGCCTCTTAGCCGGAGACAGACTTGGCTCATCGGGCATCAATTTATGCAGTTCGGCATATTGCAGCACTAGTACTTCGACCATCGAGGCAACGGACCGCCGCTCGCGTTCGGCAGCAAGTTGCAGGAGATGTTTAATCTCGGAAGATGTACGTATAGAGAGAGTCTCGTCCTTACGGCGCGGCATATAGGTCTCAGATTGGCATGTACTGCCAATGTACTGCGCGTGACTTTTCTTACAAGAAAATCGAAAGCCATCATCCATCTGGAAAGAGCACCAGGGAACAAAGCCCCGCACAGCGCAAGGTCTCTGACACCGAACTGACCCACGTGCAACACAGGCAGCATTGGGGCGAGGGGGCACAAACCTCCCCCCAGAAACCAGGAAACCGCGCAAAAACGCGGTTCCCTGGCACCCATCATTTCACCGAGTTTCACGAGATGCCGTGAAATCGATAAAACGGCTTAAACGTTAAACAAGAAATTCATCACATCGCCATCCTGCACGATGTATTCCTTGCCTTCAGCCCGCATCTTGCCCGCTTCCTTGGCGCCCTGCTCGCCCTTGTAGGCGATGTAGTCTTCATACGCGATGGTCTGCGCACGAATGAAGCCGCGTTCGAAGTCGGTGTGAATCACACCCGCCGCTTGCGGCGCGGTGGCGCCGATGGCGACGGTCCAGGCGCGCACTTCCTTCACGCCGGCGGTGAAGTACGTTTGCAGGCCCAGCAGCTTGAAGGCGGCACGGATCAGGCGGTTCAGGCCGGGTTCTTCCATGCCCATGTCGGACAGGAAGGCCTGGCGGTCGGCGTCGTCCAGGTCGACGATTTCCGATTCGATCGCGGCGCAAATGGCCACGACGGGCGCGTTGCGGGCGGCGGCGAATTCGGTCAGGCGGTCCAGCAGCGGGTTGTTGGTGAAGCCGTCGTCGGCCACGTTGCCCACGTACATCGCGCGCTTGGCGGTGATGAAGCACAGCTGGGCGATGTCGGCCTGCTCTTCGGGGGTCAGGTCCAGCGCACGAATGGGCTTGGCTTCATTCAACTGGGCCACGCACTTTTCCAGCACGGCCACGATGCGTTGCGATTCCTTGTCGCCGGAACGGGCGGTCTTCTGGTGGCGCAGCAGGGCCTTTTCGGCGGTCTGCAGGTCGGCCAGGGCCAGCTCGGTTTCGATGACTTCGATGTCGGCGATGGGGTCGACCTTGCCGGCCACGTGGATCACGTTGGGATCTTCGAAGCAGCGCACCACGTTGACGATGGCGTCGGTTTCGCGGATGTGCGAGAGGAACTGGTTGCCCAGGCCTTCGCCCTTGCTGGCGCCGGCCACCAGGCCGGCGATGTCCACGAATTCGACCGTGGCGGACAGGATGCGCTCGGGCTTGACGATCTCGGCCAGCTTCTGCAGGCGCGGATCCGGCACCTCGACGACGCCCACGTTGGGCTCGATGGTGCAGAACGGGTAGTTCTCGGCGGCGATGCCGGCGCGGGTCAGAGCGTTGAAGAGTGTCGATTTGCCAACGTTGGGCAGGCCGACGATGCCGCATTGCAGAGCCATGGGAATCCTGTGTAAGTACGGTATTGAGCGTTAACGTTCTAGTTTACCCCGCCAGGGGTTACGGCAAGGCAGGCGCCCGGCCGGCGCGGGTCGGCGACCCAAGAAGGCCGCGCAGGCGGCCTGGCCGGCGACTCGGCTTTGCTACTGCGCGGCGGCGGGCAGCCACCGCATCACCGCCCAGATCAACAAAATGGGGCCAGCGTTGAAGGTGGCGTGCAGCGCGATCGCGGCGCCGATGCCGCGGCGTACGCGGATCCAGCCCAGCACCAGGCCGGTCAGCCACTGCGGCAGCACCAGCAGCGGCAGCAGCCAGTAAGGGGTGTCCCTGAAGACGAAGTTGGTCAGGTGCACGGCGGCGAACGTCAGCGCCACCAGATGGAACACCCAGCCGAAGTGCTTCAGGTAATGCCGCCGCCAGGCGGTGTTCCAGCCCCGGAGCGGTTCGGCCTTGGGTCGCAGCGCCCAGCACGCCAGCAGCACGAAGGCGGCCAGCAGCAGGCCGGTCCAGATACGCGGGCCGTACAGGACCACGGGCAGCAGCGCGGGGCAGAACCACAGCGCCTGCCTGGGGCGGCGCAGGCCATAGCGAAACAGCATTTCCTCGACCAGGGGCGCCCAGATGATGGCGGTGAGCCAGGGAATGTTGGCCGGGTCCAGCCGATGGGTCACCCCGCCCGCCCCGGCCGCGGCGACCGCCAGCGGCCCCAGCACGAGCAGGTTGACCAGCCACAGCACGCTGGCCCAGGCGAGAATGCGCCCGGGGCCGACACCCGGCCACCAGTCCGACACCCAGCCGATCGCGGCGGTGCGCCCGGGCAGGCGCCGCAGGGGATGCGGCCGGCGCACGAAGCGCCAGAAATCCACCAACTCGGTGCGAAAGCGCGGTTTGCGGACGGACACGGCGCCGGGGCTGGGGTGCATCAGGCGTCGTTGCCGCTGTGCAACTGGCGCGTGGCCAGCGCGAAATCCCCGGCCAGCATGGCCGGCACCACGGCGCGGCAGCGGTCGATGACGGCTTCGATTTCCTTTTGCTCTTCGCGGCGCGGCGGATGCAGCACGAAGTCGGCCACCTGCTGCGCAAGATTCAGCGTGCGCGGATGGCCGATGCCGATGCGCAGGCGCCAGAAATTCGGGCTGCCCAGCGCGGCCTGGATGTCTTTCAGGCCGTTGTGGCCGGCGTGGCCGCCGCCCTGCTTGAGCTTGACTTGGCCCGGCATCAGGTCCAGTTCGTCGTGCAGCACCAGCACGTGCTCGGGCGTCAGCTTGTAGAAGCGCGCCAGCGCCCCGACCGCCTGACCAGACCGGTTCATGTAGGTGTTGGGCTTGAGCAGCAGCACGTTGTCGGCCCCCAGGCGGGCCTTGGCCACCATGCCGAAAAACGATTTCTCGAGCGCAAAAGAAGTGCGCAGGTCGTCCGCCAGGTGGTCGGCCAGCCAGAAGCCGGCGTTGTGCCGGGTGGTTTCGTAGTCGGGACCGGGGTTACCCAATCCCACGATGAGGCGTATGGGAGTAGACATGATGGGGGTGTTTAAACCAAAAAACCCTGCGCATGCAAATGCACACGCAGGGTTTCGGGCACAAAGCCGCAGGAAAGCCGAAGCTTTCCGGCAGGCCTCAGGCGGCGGGAGCAGCCGGAGCGGCGTCGTCGGCAGCGTCGTCAGCGGCAGCGCCGCCCTTGACGACTGCAGCGGCCAGCAGCGGGTTGTCTTCGCCACCGTGCGGGACGTAGGTCACGCCCATCGGCAGCTTGATGTCGGCCAGGTGGATCGAAGCGCCGGCCAGGATGTTGGTCAGGTCGACTTCGATGAACTGGGGCAGCGCTGCCGGCAGGCAGGTCACTTCCAGTTCGGTCGTCACGTGGCTGATGATGGCGCCCGACAGCTTCACGGCCGGCGAGATTTCAGCGTTGACGAAGTGCAGCGGCACCTTGGTGCGCAGGGCTTGGTTGGCGTCCACGCGCTGGAAGTCCACGTGCAGGACTTGCGGCTTGTAGGCGTGCCATTGAACCGAACGCAGCAGAACTTGTTCTTCCTTGGCGCCTTCGAGCTGCATTTGCAGGATCGATGCGTGGAATTCTTCCTTGCGCAGCGCGTGGTAGATCTCGTTGTGGTCGAGTTCGATGTTCAGAGGGGCAGCCGTACCACCATAGACAATGGCGGGAACGCGGCCCGCGCGGCGCAGGCGGCGGCTCGCACTCGAACCCTGGACGCTACGCGCAGTGGCGATGAATTTCATGGAAAACTCCAAAAACAAAAAATAGCGAAGAGGCTTCGCCGGTTAAAGCACGGCGCACAACAGGTGCGCCGTGTTGCTTGTGCCTTGCCGCGACCAGCAAGACACAAAAAAACGGGGGTGGGCTGAAGGCCCGACCGACGCCAGGCGTCAGTCGACGAACAGCGAGCTGACCGATTCGGCGTTCGAGATACGCAGGATGGTCTCGCCCAGCAGCGCGGCGCACGACAGCTGGCGGATCTTGCCGCTGGCCTGGCCTTGCTCGGAGAGCGGAATGGTGTCGGTGACGACCAGTTCGTCCAGTTCCGACGCTTCGATGCGGTCGATGGCGCCGCCCGACAGCACGGGGTGCGTGCAGTAGGCGTAGACGGCGCCGGCGCCGCGGTCTTTCAGGGCCTGGGCCGCCTTGCACAGCGTGCCGGCGGTGTCGACCATGTCGTCCATGATGATGCAGGTGCGGCCGTCGACTTCACCGATGATGTTCATCACTTCCGACACGTTGGCGCGCGGACGACGCTTGTCGATGATGGCCAGGTCGGCTTCCAGCTGCTTGGCCAGCGCACGGGCGCGAACCACGCCGCCGATGTCGGGAGACACCACGACCAGATTCGAGAAATTGCGGCGCCAGATGTCGCCCAGCAAGATCGGACCGGCGTAGATGTTGTCCACGGGGATGTCGAAGAAGCCCTGGATCTGGTCGGCGTGCAGGTCCATCGTCAGGACGCGGTCGACGCCAGCCACTTGCAGCATGTTGGCCACGACCTTGGCCGAGATGGCCACGCGCGCCGAACGCGGGCGGCGATCCTGGCGGGCATAGCCGAAATAGGGAATCGCGGCGGTGATGCGGCCGGCCGAAGCGCGGCGCAGGGCATCGACCATGACCATGATTTCCATCAGGTTGTCATTGGTAGGCGCACAGGTAGGCTGCAGGACGAAGACGTCCTTGCCACGCACGTTCTCGTTGATTTCGACCATCACCTCGCCGTCGGAGAAGCGACCGACGGTCATCTTGCCCAGGGACATATCGAGGTGGTTGACTACGTCCACGGCCAGCCGAGTGTTGGCCGTGCCCGTGAAGATCATGAAGCTATCGTTTGCCATGATGGATGATGCGATGGTCGTTTAAGACACTGACGAGGTGATGCGAGAACCTGCGGACCGGAAAATAAAAAAGCTGCTGAACCCGGGCCAGTGTCTTACAGGCGTGTTCAACAGCTTTTTTATGTATTCGGTTGGCTGGGGAGGAAGGATTCGAACCTTCGCATGCCGGAATCAAAATCCGGTGCCTTAACCAGCTTGGCGACTCCCCAACTATCTTGCAATCCAATTCCGCAACGGATGTTCAGTCAACCCAGGACAAGCCTGCACTAACCGAAACCGTGGATGCGTTGTGCTGTTTGTTTTAACAGCGCCGCGCATTGTAGCGGTAATTTCCGTTTTCGCCAAAACGGCCTCCGGAAGTTCGGAAAACTCGGCGTATAAACACGCGCCAGATCCCGACATGCGAACTGGGATTCCACGAGACTTCAGGGCATCCTGTTCACTCAGCCACCGCGATGCCCTGAAAACTTCAGGATAAAGACGGAAGACTACCGGCTCCAAGTCGTTCCTGCCGAAGCAGAAAGTAGGCGAAGCAAGAAAGTCCGCTATTGTGATGTAAGAAGAATCTCTTGTCAAATCGGGTGCGGAAAAAATTCCAACAGTCGGCACGCTCGCGTCCGGCTGGGCCACCAGATAGGCGCGCTCGGGCAGGTCCAGCGCGGTCAGTTTTTCACCCACGCCCTCGGCGAAAGCCGATTGGCCAAACACGAATACCGGCACGTCCGCGCCCAGCGGCAGGGCCAGGTCCATCAACTGGCGCCGGGTCAGGCCCGTGCCCCACAGCCGGTTCAACGCGATCAGCACGGTGGCCGCATCGCTGGACCCGCCGCCCAGCCCGCCCCCCTGCGGAATACGCTTTTCCAGCGCGATCTGGGCGCCCTGGCGCGTGCCGGTGGCCTGCTGCAAGGCGCGGGCGGCGCGCAGGGTCAGGTCGTCGGCCTCGGACACGCCGGGCAGGTCCGTGGCGCGGCTGATGACGCCATCGGCGCGCACCTCGAAATGCAGCGTGTCGCACAGGTCGATGAAACGGAACGCGGTCTGCAGCAGGTGGTAGCCGTCTGGGCGACGGCCCACCACGTGCAGGAACAGGTTCAGCTTGGCGGGCGCGGGAACGTCGTAGAGAGTCACGGCGGATCGTAAAAAGGGAAGCAGGCGCCGATTTTAACGACCCGCGCGCGACCGGACGTGGCCAAGGATCAGGCGATCTGCGGCGCGGCCCGGCCGGCCAGGCGTTCGGCGGGCGCCTCGATGACCTGCCCTTCCGGCAACTTGAAGACGGCCACGGCGCTGGCCAACTGGCGCGCCTGCTCTTCCAGTGCGCCTGCGGCGGCAGCGGCCTGCTCGACCAAGGCGGCGTTCTGCTGCGTCACGCCATCCATCTGCGTGACCGCGCGATTGACCTGGTCGATGCCGCTGGCCTGCTCTTCCGAGGCCGCGGAAATCTCGCCCATCAGGCTGGTCACGCGCTGCACGGAATCGACGATCTCGCGCATGGTGGCGCCAGCGGTTTCCACCTGCGCCGAACCGACGCCGACTTTCTGCGCCGAATCTTCGATGAGCTGCTTGATTTCCTTGGCGGCGGCGGCGCTGCGCTGGGCCAGCGTGCGCACTTCGCTGGCGACCACGGCAAAGCCCTTGCCTTGCTCGCCGGCACGCGCGGCTTCCACCGCGGCGTTCAGCGCCAGGATGTTGGTCTGGAACGCGATGCCGTCGATCACGCCCACGATGTCGGAAATGCGCGTCGAGCTGCCCGAGATGGCGCGCATGGTTTCCACCACGCTGGACACGGCATCGCCGCCGCGCTGCGCCACCGCGGCTGACGCCGCGACCATGCGGTTGGCCTCGCGCGCGGTGTCGGCGTTCTGCTTCACCGTGGACGCCAATTCTTCCATGCTGGCGGCGGTTTCCTCGAGCGAGGCCGCCTGCTCTTCGGTGCGGCTGGACAGGTCGGTGTTGCCCGACGAGATCTCGCGCGCGCCGACGTTGATTTCATCCACGCCACGGCGCACGGTGGACACCGTGCGCACCAGGCTGTCCTGCATGGCACGCAACGCGTTCAACAACGCACCGATTTCGTTGCGGCCACGATCGGCCACGCGGCGCGTCAGGTCGCCTTCGGCGATACGGCGGAAGACCTCGCCGGCTTCCAGCAGCGGGCGCACGATCATGCGGCGGATCAGCACGTGCGCGCCGATGGCCATCGCCAGCCCCAGGGCCAGGATGCCGCCCAGCAGGTAGGTGAACACGCTGTGGAACAGCGAGATCTCGTCCATGACGCCCTGCCCGGTTTCCTCGGCACGGCGCATGAAGGCGTCGCGCTCGGACACCAGCAGTTCCTGCACCTGCTGCGTGCCCTGCTTGAAATAGGCATCCATGTCGCCCGCCTCGAGCACCTTGCCCACGTTCTGCAAGTTGGCGCTGAGGTTGCCGTAGGCTTCGATCAGGTCCTTGGAGGCGGTTCGCTCGTCGGCCGACAGGCCGCCCGAGAAGCCCTGGAACGCACGGTCACCCGCGGCGATGCGCTGGCGCGCCAGTCGCAGCGCGGTGGTGTCGCTGGAATTGCCCTGGGCCACCCGGGTGGCGTAGCGGCTCAGGTCGGTACGGGCCGCCACCAGCGACAGCGCCGCCGAATTGACGGCGTTGACCTGCTGCGAAGAAAGGCGATAGAGCTGGCCGACGTCCTGATTGGTCTGGCGCAGGGCGATGAAGCCCATGCCGCCGACAAGCAGCTGGAAAGTGAAAAAGATCGCGATGATCCCCAAAAGCATCGTCGCGATTCGTGTGTTCCTGAACATAGCCATTCTCCAAAAAATCGGCGGCGCGATCCGCGGCCGCCGGTCTTGCAAGCCGCGCAGGCTGGTCGCGCGCGCGGGTCTCGGGAGAATTATTCAGGCTAAACAAGATATTTCAAGCCGTAACACAACGGATTTTGCCGCGTTTATTTGCCCGATTGAAAAATGACGGACGTGTTAACGCCGATGGCCGCGGCGCCCCGGGATTGAAACAAGGGGCGCAGCGGCCATCGGGCCAGGCAAATCAGGGAAAGATCAGGGCTGGTTGACGACCAGCCGCACCGTGATGCGGCGGCCGGGTTCTTGCCGTTCCAGGACCAGCATGCGCGGTCCCAGGGTGTCGTAGCGTGACAGGTTGGCCCGCCAACCGCCCTGCTCGAAGGCCACGGGGCGGCCGAGTTCGTCGTTGGAAACGTCGGTGGCTTCGGGATGACCCGGCAGCTTGCCGCGCAGCCAATCGCGCAGGCCGGAAACCGGCATGCTGCTGCCCAGGGCGTCTTCGGCCAGGGCGTCGGGATTGTCGGCCACCAGGCGGGTGCCGTCGGCCTTGGTCAGGCTGGCGGCGCCGGGCTGGCCCTCGACGCGGGCTTCGGTCGACCCCAATGGGTTGGTCAGGTCAAGCACGTAACGACGGCCGTCGTCCGACCAGGAAAACCCACCCTGCACGGCATTTTGCTTGCCGCCTTCTTCGTTGACCGTGATGGCAAACCGCCCGATGCGGGAAAACGCGTCGGCGGACGTGCCTTCGATGGGCTTGGGCGTGGTGGTGCAGGCCGCCAGCACGAAGGCCAGCAGGGCCAGCAGCGCCCAGCGCAACGCGGCCGCGCCGTCGTACAAGCGGCGTACCCCTGCCGTCACAGGCTGACCCCGAGGCGCTTGACGACGTCGAGCACAGTCTTGTTCTTGGGGGCTTTCAGCAGGGCGGCGCGCAGCAGGTCGGTGGCCTGGTCGCGCTTGCCTTGGGCCCACAGGACCTCGGCCAGGTGGGCGGCGATATCGGCCTCGGGGCGCACACTGTAGGCGCGGCGCAGGTAGTCGGCCGCCGCGATCTGGTCGCCCATGCGGAATTTGACCCAGCCCATGCTGTCCAGGATGAACGGATCGTTGGGCGAGAGTTCCAGCGCCTGGGTGATGAGGTCCAGCGCTTCGGGCAGGCGCTGGTTGTGGTCGGCCAGCGTGTAGCCCAGCGCGTTGTAGGCGTGGGCGTGGTCCGGATCCAGCGCAATGACCTGGCGCAGCATGCGCTCCAGGTCGGCCAGACGGTCCTGGCGCTCGTACAGCATGGCCAGTTCGTATTTGATTTCGACGGTGTCGGGCAGGGCCTGGTCAGCGGCTTCCAGCGTGGACACGGCCTGGCCGATGCGGTCGGCATCGCGCAGGATCTGGGCCTTGGTCAAAATGCCGAGCGTGCGCTCTTCCTCATCTTGAGGCGAGGCGGTATCGACCATCTTGATGGCGTCGTCGACCCGGCCGGACTTGGCTCGCAGGACGGCCTGGCGCATGCTGGCCGAGAACCGCAGCGACGGGTCGTCGATGCGGCCGAGTTCGGCGATGGCTTCGTCGTACTGGCCCTGGTCTTCGGCGATGCGCGACAACAGCACGTGGGCGTCGGCCGCGGCGGCGCCGGCGTCGGTGGCACCCGGCACGATGGCGCGCTGGCGCTGGTTCTGGACATCCAGGTACTGCTGCAGGAAGGCCTTGGCCTGCGGCAACTGGCCGGCCTTGTAGGCCAGTTGGGCCTGCATGAAGAGCAGATCGAAGTCTTCGGGCGAACGGCGCGCCCTGGCCTGCAATTCGGCCAGGGCGCCGGCGTAATCGCCGGCATCGGCCATTTGGCCGGCCAGCATCAGGCGCACCTTGCGGGCATTGGGATTGCGGCTGATATAGGCGCGGGCGTCGGCCTGGGCACGCTGGGGATCGACCTTGGCGCCGTATTCGAGCACGCGTTGGGCGGCCGCTTCGGACTTGGGGTCGGCGGCCAGCGCGGCGCGGGCTTCCTGGGAAGCGCGCTGGTTGTCGCCGGACGCGGACGCCACGTCGGCCAGCGCCAGATGCGCAGCGGGCAGCTTGCGCACGCTATCGCTGAGGGATTCGTCAAGGATGCGCAGCGCCAGGCGGCGGTCGTTCAGGCGGCTGAGCACGGCCAGGGCCTGGCCGATGGCAGCCGGCTTGTCGCGCGAGGCATCGATGCGATTGCGCAGCGCCTGCGACAGACCCTTGGTCTGGCCATTGGCCGCGGCCAGCGCCAGTTCGGTGGAGCTGGCTTCGAGGTCGTTGGGCGACAGGCGGGCCCAGACACGGGCCGCGTCCAGCGCGCCCGGCAGGTTGCCGCCGGCCAGCTGGAATTCCAGGCCGCGGCGCGCCAGGCGGGGATCGCCGGTAT
Organism: Achromobacter sp. 1014246743; assembly: GCF_059760725.1. Lineage (NCBI taxonomy): Bacteria > Pseudomonadati > Pseudomonadota > Betaproteobacteria > Burkholderiales > Alcaligenaceae > Achromobacter > Achromobacter sp. 1014246743. Next base: position 2,537 of record NZ_JCBANA010000019.1, on the reverse strand, counting down.
CGCGAGCCAGGCCGACCATGGTGTTGGCGGCGGTGCCGTACATGCCGCGCTGGGCGGCGATTTCGGACGCCAGGACGCGATAGAAGATGTCGGCCGTGAGCGACACATAGGGCAATTGCCCCGGGCGCAGGCGGATGACCTCGGTTTCAGGTTGACGGCTCTGGGGCGCCATGCGCGGGCCGGTCGCGTCGCGCGTCCGGCTGTCGGCGGCCTGGGCCTGAGGGGCCAGGATGGCGGCCAACGCGAGCGCCAGCGTGGCAAACCCGATATTCATTTGTTTGAAAGACGACTTCACGCGGCCCGTCCGGTTGATGGCACAATCTTCGTACACGCAATTGATGATCTTACACTGGCTCATGCCGGAACTGCCTGAAGTCGAAACCACGCGTCGGGGAATAGACGCCGTCATCACCGGCCGGACCCTCTCGCGGCTGGTCGTCCATGAATCCCGGATGCGCTGGCCCATCCCCGCCGATCTGCCCGACCTGCTGGGCGGCCGGACCGTGCTGGAATGCGGCCGCCGGGGCAAATACCTGCTGCTGCGCTTTGACCACGGCACCCAGATCGTGCACCTGGGCATGTCCGGCTCGCTGCGGAGCACGGCGCCGGGTGAGTTCCTGCGCAAGCACGACCACGTCGAATGGATCTTCGACCAGGCGGTCCTGCGCCTGCACGATCCCCGCCGGTTCGGCGCGGTGCTGTGGCACCCCGACGCCGACGGCCCCATCGAAAACCACCCGCTGCTGGCCAAGCTGGGCATCGAACCCTTCGACCCGCGCTTTGACGGCGCCTGGCTGCACCGGCACTTCAAGCGGCACGGCGCGGCGGTCAAGCAGGTGCTGCTTGCTGGCATGGCGGTCGTGGGCGTGGGCAATATCTACGCCTCTGAAAGCCTGTTCCGGGCCCGCATCAATCCCAAGACCCCGGCCAATAAATTGTCGGCCGCCCGCTGCGACCGCCTGGCGGACATGGTGCGCGCCACCCTGGCCGACGCCCTGACCTCGGGCGGCAGCACGCTGCGCGACTACGTCGGCGCCAGCGGCGAACCGGGCGCCTACTTCGAGATCCACGCCGCGGTCTACGAACGCGAAGGCCAGCCCTGCAAGGTGTGCGGCACCCCGATCCGTCGCATCGTCCAGGGCCAGCGCGCGACCTATTACTGCCCGAAGTGCCAGAAAACCTAGCGCCTCTGGCCTGGCCCGCGGCCAGGCCAGACGTGCAGGCTGGCGGTCAGAGCCGCCCCCGACCCGAAAGTTCCCCCTGACGATTCCCCCTGCGGGCCGCCATGCGGCCCGGTTTGCCGTGGGCGCTCGGGCCTGCCACCCTGGTGTAATCCCTGAAAAAACCAGACCATTAGTCAATAGCAAACGTATTGCATAAGCACTAACGCCACGCTATATTCCTTCCACACACCCTATTCCTATAAAAGTGGAAGGAGCCAGTCATGAGCAAGCAATTCGCCTCGCACGCCGACCTGTCCGACAAGGTCGTCTCGTTTGAAAAACTGTCCGACAACGCCTATGCCTACACGGCCGAAGGCGACCCGAACACGGGCGTGATCATCGGCGACGAGGCGGTCATGGTGGTCGACACCCAGGCCACGCCGGTCATGGCGCAGGACGTCATCCGCCGCATCCGCGAAGTCACCGACAAGCCCATCAAGTACATCCTGCTGTCGCACTACCACGCCGTGCGCGTGTTCGGCGCGTCGGCCTACGACGCCCAGGAAATCCTGGCCAGCCGCGACACCTACGACCTCATCGCCGAACGCGGCGAGCAGGACAAGGCCAGCGAAATCGGCCGTTTCCCGCGCCTGTTCCGCAATGCCGAATCGATTCCGCCCGGCCTGGTCTGGCCCACGATGACCTTCAAGGGCGAAATGACCGTCAACCTGGGCAACCTGGAAGTCAAGCTGCTGCAGGTGGGCCGCGGCCACACCAAGGGCGACACCATTGCCTGGCTGCCCGAACAAAAGATCCTGTTCGCGGGCGACCTGGTCGAATACCAGTCCACGCCCTACTGCGGCGACGCCTACTTCCGCGATTGGCCCAGCACACTGGACGCGCTGTCGGGCTTTGAAGCCGAAAAGATGGTGCCCGGCCGTGGCCCGGCCCTGAAGAACGCCACCGAAGTGCGCCAGGGCCTGGCCGGCACCCGCGCATTCCTGACCGACCTGTACGGCGCCGTGAACCGCGGCGTGGCCGAAGGCAAGGACTTGAAGACGATCTACCGCGAGGTCTACGACTTCATGAAGCCGCGCTACAGCGACTGGGTCATCTTCGACCACTGCATGCCGTTTGACGTGTCGCGCGCCTACGACGAAGCCACCGGCCACGTCCATCCGCGCATCTGGACCGACAAGCGCGACCTGGAAATGTGGGCCCAGCTCGAGGGCTGATCCCGAATCGGGGCGGGTTGGCGGCTGTCTCTTATACCCATCCCCGAACCCACGAGACCTGTTGGGTCATATCGTATGCCGGCTTTTGCCTTAACAAAAACAACAGTAACATATGTTCTTTTAATTGACCAATTATTTT
>NZ_JCBANA010000018.1:0-88176 GCF_059760725.1 Achromobacter sp. 1014246743 | reverse complement strand
GGCCGGGGCCGCGCCGTCGACACCCGCGTGCCCGACCCGCGCACGGTCTCGACATAGCCTTCGGCGCGCAGGCGTTCGTAGGCCTGCACCACGGTGGACCGGGCGACGCCGAGCGCCAGGGCCAGCGTTCGGGTCGAGGGCAAGGGCTCGCCCGCGCCCAGCCGGCCGGCACGCACCCGTTCGCGGATGGCGCGGCACAACTGGCCTTCGAGATCGCCCTGGGGCCGGTCAAGCACCAGCCAGGTCACGGGTTGGGAAGTCATGGGCAAGGATGCAAAAAAACGCGCGCATCGCGCAGCGGGTCAGCAGGAATTTTAGGGGCAACGCCGTGTCGATGGACCGTCACTGGTAGGCCGGACATCGGCAAAGCGGACGGCTCGCGCGCCAAGGTTCGGCGCTACAACGAGGACCCCGACCCGCCTGCCAAATTGATTCCGCGTGCTGACCTCTACCCTGCTCATTACCGGCGGCGCCCTGGCCGGCGGCCTGGTGTCCGGCCTGACCGGCTTTGGCACCGGCCTGACGGCACTGCCGATCTGGCTGCTGGCCCTGCCCCCGGCCCTGGCTTCGCCGCTGGTCATCATCTGTTCGGTGACCTCGCAGTTGCAGACGCTGCCGTCGATCTGGCATGCCATCGACCTGCGCCGGTCGGCGCCGTTCATCGCCGGCGGTCTGATGGGGGTGCCGGTCGGCGTCGCGGCGCTGCCCTACGTGTCGCCGCGGCTGTTCGAGGGCGGGCTGGGCGTGATCCTGGTGACGCTGTGCGCCCTGCTGCTGCTGAACGGCCAGGTCCACCTGCCGCGCACGCATCCGCGGATCTCCCTTGTGGCCGACGGCCTGGTGGGACTGGGCGGCGGCCTGCTGGGCGGCATTGCAGGCCTGTCCGGCCCCCTGCCCACCTTGTGGGCGGGCCTGCAAGGCTGGACCAAGGACGAGCGGCGCGCGGTGTTCCAGTCGTTCAACCTGTCGATCCTGGCCGTGGCGCTGGCCTGGCAAGCCGTGTCGGGCATCGTCACCGCCGAGGTCGTCTCGCTGGCCTGGCAAGCCCTGCCAGGCACGATCGTCGGGTCGTGGCTGGGGCGGCGGTTCTACCACCGCATCAATGTCGTCGTCTTCAACCGGATCGTGCTGCTGACGCTGCTGGCGGCCGGCGCCCACATGATGATCCGCGTGCGGTGAACGTCCTGCGACCACGAGATACTCGGACAGAATTACGCAAAAACCAGACACTTCTTTACGTGGATGGGCACTGATTCCCCTACAATTCAGCAATAATTCAGGTTCGCCGGCATCGAGGACCGGCGACATTGCCAGGGATGACGAGACAACATGCACAACGCCATCAGGATTTTCGTCGGCTGCGACCCCAACGATTGCGACCTGGAACAGATGATGGTGCTGGAATACAGCGCCCGCAAACATACCTCCCGCCCGGTCGACATCACCTGGATGCGCCTGTCGCGCGACCCCGCCAGCCCCTGGTATTGCGACCCCGCGCGTGGTCGCGGCTGGCGCACCGAAAAATGGTCGACGCCTTTTTCCGCCTTTCGCTGGGCGGTGCCCGCCGCCGCGGGCTTCCAGGGCCGCGCCTTGTACATGGATGCCGACATGCTGGTGCTATGCGACCTGGCCGAACTCTGGGACCTGCCCCTGCAAGGACAAGCCATCGTCGCCGGCCGCCGCGATGGTGACGGCAACGGCTGGCGCTCGTGCGTGGCCTTGTGGGACTGCGAACGCGCGCGCGCCCATCTGCCGTCCCTGGAAGCGCTGCGCGCCAAGCGCCACGCCAACCGCGAAATGAAGCACTACTTCGCCGACCGGCCCCATCTGGTGCAGCACCTGGACGCCCGCTACAACAGCATCGACGGCGACGGCCTGGCCGCGGACGACATCCGCATCCTGCACTACTCCGACATGGGCACGCAGTTCTCGCACCGCTACGCGCTGCCGCGCCTGCGCGCCGAAGGCCGCCATCACTGGTTCGACGGCGAGGTCGTGCCGCATGCCCGCCACGAGCTGACAGCACTGTTCGATCGCTACTACCGCGAAGCCATCGACGCCGGCTACACGCTGGAGGCCTATCGCAACGCGGCGCCGTTCGGCGACGTGGTCAAGGCCTCGCAAAAAGACTACACCGGCAACCGGCCACGGCCCGAGCGCCGCTCCTGGTGGCAGCGACTCTGGTCGGGTGCGGCGCGCGGCTGACGGTTGGCAGGCAACGGCTAATCCGCAAGGCCTGCGCCCTGCGGCGCCACGGGCGGACCCGCCTGGCTGGCATCAGCGGCCCCCCCAGGTTCGGTGGCTGCCCCATCCCGGTGCACGGCGTCAGCCCCCCGGATTCTGCCCTCCATCCGGGACAGCACCGACAACGCCGCCACGATTTCCCGCGGCTGCGCCGATCCCGGCAGGCAAATATCCACCCCCGCCAGCAACAGCCGGGCCCGTTCCCCCGATGAGGCCTTGTCCGTGACCACGGCCACCACGCCCGAAATCTGCGGGCAATGCGGCAACGAGAAGAATCGGAGCAGCCACGGCGACCGCCCCTCTACCAGCAGGTAGTGCCTGCCGGCGCCCCCGGCCCGCGCGTACAGGCTGGCCTGGGTGTCCGTATAGAAACGGATTGACGGCACCGCCTCCCGCAGACTGGCGGCCAGCGTGGGCGCCCGGTCGATGTACTGGGCATGCAGATGCAGTTGGTGCAGAAAAGAAAAATTGGGCACGGCGCAGGGTCGCAGGGGATAAAGCCGTGCATTCTAGAAATCCATCGGCCGCTGGCGCATCAGACAAATCCGAAAACCACACGCTCGCGCCGGTGCCCGGCTTTCCGACATGCCGGACTGCATATTCGGAAATGTCTGATGGTCAGCGACCCGTGCGCATCGCTCTAATGGCGCCTCGCTGACCGCCGGCGTGCGCGCCCCGTTCCTGCCGGGCCCACTTCGACCATTGCGGGAAACGGCGAGCCCTGGAGACCCCCTCATGCTGTCCTATCGCGTCTTGATCGTCGACGACCAGCTATTGCAACGTGAATACCTGAAAAGCCTGTTCCTGCAGGCGGGCATCGCCCACGTGGACACCGCCGAGAACGGCTGTCACGCCCTGCGGTTGCTGGAACAGCAGCCTTACGACCTCGTGCTGAGCGACCTGATCATGCCCGAACTGGATGGCGTGCAACTGATCCAACGCCTGTCCACCTACGAGACGCCGCCCTTGCTGGCCGTGATCAGCTCCTCGCCCCGGCGCCTGATAGCCGGGGCGAGTCTCGTGGCCAAGACGCTGGGCATGCGGGTGATCGATCAGTTGTCCAAACCCGCCCAGCCGCAAGCCATCATCGCGCTGGTGGCCAAACTCAAGGCCGCTTCAAGATTGAAGGCGGAGTCGCTGGTATCGGGGCAGGTCTTTGACCGTTCCGCACTGCAACATGCATTGAGCTCGGGGGAAATCCGGGCCTGGTTCCAACCCAAGATGCGCATCGCCGACGGGGCGATCAACGCCACCGAGGCGCTGGTGCGCTGGGTTCGACCTGACGGCAGCGTGTTGCTGCCCGGCCAGTTCCTGCCCGCCCTGATACTGGACGAGCTGGAAGACGAACTGCTATTGTCGATGCTCGCGCAGACAATCGCGGCGCAACATGCCTGGCAACGGCATGAATTCCGCATCGACGTGTCCGTCAATCTGCCGACACACCTGCTGCAAGACGCGGACCTGCCCGACCGCCTGTATGACCACGTCATGCGCCTGGGCGGCAATCCGCAGGATATTTGCTTTGAACTGACCGAGGGTACGACCACGGACGAGATAAGCGATTATTACGCGGGCGCCTGCCGCCTGCGCATGAAGGGTTTTGGCCTGGCCCAGGACGATTCTGGCCAGGGCTACAGCTCGGTTTTCAACCTGGTTTCCACGCCCTTCACCGAACTGAAGATCGATCGCTCCCTGATCAGCCGCTGCGTCGCCGACGACGGCGCCCAGGCCGCGGTCGAGAGCATCGTCTCGCTTGGCCGCCGACTGGCGCTGAACGTCGTCGCGGAAGGCGTCGAAACGTGGGAACAGCTTGCGCTGCTGAAGAAAATGCAATGCGATACGGCGCAGGGCTTCCTGATTTCCCGGGCCCTCACCCCTGAGCTGTTGCTGGGGTTCCTCAAGCGCAACCCAAGCCTGCCCAGATGATCCGCACCACGCCACGGCACACGCGCATCGCGTCGATTGGCGACCTGGCCAAGGCCTCGCTACGGGTGCAGGTGCTGTTCATCGTGACGTTGATCCTGGCCATCGTGATGCTGGTGCTGTGCTATTGGGTCGTGAACAGCCTGATCACCCTGGCGAGCCACGGCGCCCGTTCACACTTCCAGCAACTGGCCTACAACCTGCACGGCCAGGAGTCCTTCCTGGCCCGCACCACTCGCAACGACGCGGTCCGACTCAGCCTGGCGTTGCCGCAGGGCGCGCCTGCCTCGTTCGAATTGATCGACAGCGACGCCACCACCAATACCTACGAGGGCCAGGGCGACAACCTGGCCATGCCCTACATCATCAAGGTCAATCGCAGCGACGCCGCAGGCGGCAGCGACTACAGTCGTCGCCTGCACGTCGTGGCTGCGGGCCTGGCCAGCCTGTATGGCACCTCCCGCAGCACCTGGCAGCAACCCGGGATGCAGGCTTTCCTGCTGGATCTGAACAGCCAGGTCAGTATTTCGGTGCCCTGCTCCGAGGATTCCGTGACAGACGACGCGCATCGGTGGTGGCGCTGCCCGCTGTCAGCCAATCGCGTGCGCGAGCTGATCTATACCCAGACGGCGCAGGCCAGTCCCGAAGGGGCTCGCTGGATCCGCGTCAATCTGCCTGGCAACGGCGAGGATCGCATCGGCTACATCGTGTACAGCCCCATCGACCTGCCGGACGCCCTGTGGCTGCCCGGCACCGTCAAGCGCGACCTGGTGGTGGCGACCTTCATCGAAATGCGCGACGTCTACGCTGGCGACCCCGCCTACGGACGCGTCTATTTCCAGGACCTGGGCACGACGCCCGGCACCGTCCCCCCATCGGCCCCCGAGCAGGAGCATGGGGCGCTGGAAGACGTGCAAAGCCGCGTGCGCTTCGGCCTGGACGGCGCCCGCATCGACACCTGGTGCGAAGATGGCTGGGCCGCGAGCTACCTGGTGCCCTACGCCCAGTTCTTCCTGACGGGCCAATGGCAATTGATGTCGTTCGGCGTGCTGCTGTTGCTGTGCACCGGCATCAGCATGGCGCTGTACCGGCGCCATCGCAACCTGGTCGTCCGTCCCGCCCAGGCCTCCCACGAGCGTGTGGTGGAAAGCGAGTCCTTCAATCGCGCCGTGATCCAGGCCGCCCGCGTGGCCGTCTGTGCGCTGCGGGTCAGCGACCAGCAGATCGTGGCCAAGAACCACCTGGCCGACGATTGGCTGGGAGACATCGAAATCGTCCGGCAGCTCACCTTTTCACCGGACCATCCCGCAACCGCAGGCGAAATCGAGGTGGGCGGGCGACACCTGAGTTTCAGCGCCTCGCGAGTCACCTATCAGGGTGAAGACGTCATCCTTGCCACCTTCAGCGACATCAGCGACCACAAGCGGGCCCAGGCCGCGCTGGCGCAGGCCAAACGGGCTGCCGACGATGCCAACGCGGGCAAGACCGTGTTCCTGGCGACCATGAGCCACGAGATACGCACCCCGCTCTACGGCACCCTGGGCACAGTGGAACTGCTGAGCTTGACGCCGTTGACCAATCTGCAACGCGGCTATCTGCGCACCATCCAGACCTCGTCCGCGGGGCTGCTCAATGTCATCAACGACATCCTGGACGTGTCCAAGATCGAGTCCAGGCAGATCACGCTCAAGGATCAGCGCCTGGATCCGGCCATGATCACCGAGGAAACCTTGCAGGCCTATGCGGCCACCGCGGACGCCAAGGGCCTGCAGTTCTTCTCGACCATCGCCACCGACGTGCCCGTGCATGCCCACGGCGACGCCTTGCGCATCAAACAGGTGCTGAACAATCTCGTCAGCAACGCCATCAAGTTCACCGAAGCCGGTTGGGTCCGGGTCGACCTGACACTCAAGGGCGAAGCCGATGGCCAGGCGGTGCTGGAATGGCGCATCGCCGATACGGGGCTGGGCATTCCTGCCGAGCAGCAGCCGCTACTGTTCCAACCGTTCTACCAGGCGCACGGCAACGCGGGACAGGCCCTGCCGGGCACCGGGCTGGGCCTGTACATCTGCCACAGCCTGTGCGAATTGATGCAAGGCAGCATCACCCTGGACAGCAGCCCCGGTCGGGGCAGCACGTTCATCTTCAGGCTGCCCCTGCGCGTCGCCGTGGATGCGGCGCACCGGGCGGGCAGCGGCGAGATCGCGGCGTCGCCCGCCGTATGGGTACGCGCGCCCGTCACGGACCTGGCCCAGGACACCTGCGCCTGGCTCACCCTGGCCGGCGCCAATGCCAGGGTGATCCACGGCGGCCTGCCGGCCAAGCGCGAGGGCATACTGGTGGAACTGTTGCCAGAGCGCCTGCCCCCCATCGAATGGAACGGGCCACGCGTGTCGTGCATCCCGGACGGCCCCGACACGCCACAATGGAGCCTGTCGGAAATCCACGTGACCTGCCACCTGCGGCACAGCATTGTCGAGGCCGTTGCCCTGGCGCAGCATGGGCGCCCGGCGTCGGCCGACGCCGCGCCCGCCCAGGCCGAACCGGCGGAGGCGCCTGCCACCCACGAATACCGGCCTGATGCCGGTCTGCGGCGGCTGGGGCTGCGCGTACTGGTTGCCGAAGACAATCCCGTCAATCGCACCCTGCTGGTCAGGCAGCTGGAAGAGCTGGGCTGCGAAGTCACGCTGTGCGGTGACGGCCTGGAGACGCTGGCACGTTGGAATGGCGACGAGTTCGACGTGTTGATCACGGACATGAACATGCCCCTGATGGATGGCTACGAACTGGTGCGCACGCTGCGCGCGCGCAGTACCAATGCCCCCATCATCGGCCTGACGGCCGACGCGCTGCAAACGCAGCGCGATGCGGGCTTTGCCGCCGGGCTGAACGCCTGGGTGGTCAAGCCCGTGGACCTGCGCACCTTGCATGACGCCCTGAGCACCGCCTGCGCCAGGATCATCAGCGCCAAATTCGCGGGCGCGGCGCCGCCACCCAACAAACCCAAGGAGTTCTACGATGATCACCTTCGGGCAGCGTTCAACACGACGATGCGCGAAGACATGGCATCCATGCGAACCGCACTGGCGGCGCGCGACGCCACGGCGGCGGTAGCGACGCTGCACCGCATGCGCGGATCGCTGGTGGTCGTGAACGCGGAAGACATCGCCCGGTTTTGCGGCGTGCTGGAACAGAAGATTTCCGACGAGGGCATCACGCCCATGCTTGAGAACGCGGTCAAGAGCACGCTCGCACAACTGACGGAACGGTTCAAGGAGCTATAGCCCGGCAGTGCAAGCCCCGATAGAACCCAGGCCAATCGCCAAGAGCATCACACAAGGACGGAAAACATGACAAGAATCCTGCTGGCCGACGATCACCAGGTCGTGATACTGGGCGTGCGAAACGCATTGGAAGGCGTCGCGGGTTATCAGATCGTCGGCGACGCCACGAACGCCGCCGACCTTATCCGCAAGGCACGTGAACTTGCTCCCGACATCATCATTACCGACTACAACATGCCGTCCGACGATGGCTATGGCGACGGACTCGCGCTGGTCCAGTACCTGCGCCGGAATTTTCCCGCCATCCGCATCCTGATCCACACCATGATCACTTCCCCGGTGATCGTCGCCAGCCTGTACGAAGAAGGCGTCAACGGCGTGCTGTTCAAAAGCCGCGACCTGGCCGAAATCCAGACGGCGCTGGACACGCTGAAGAAGAACCAGATCTACCGCAGCTCTCCCCAGGTGTTTTCCGCGGCCTATCCGGGCGAATCGCAGGACGCCGCGGCCCGAATTGCACGCCTGTCGCCCAAGGAACTGGAGGTGCTGCGCCATTTCCTGTCGGGGACCTCGGTAGGTGAGATCGCACGCATCATGAATCGCAGCGTGAAGACGGTCAGCACCCACAAGATTGCCGCGATGCGCAAGCTCGACGTGGAAACGGACCACGAACTGGTCATGTTCGGCGTCAACCACGATGTCTTCAAATGACCCCTTGTGCGACATCCTCCTTCAACGTGCCCCCCGCCCCTCATGAACCTCCGTCAGACCCGTCCCCTGGCCATCGGCATGGCGCTTGTCTTGCTCGCCCTGCCGATGGCCGCCAAGCCCGTCCATGCCGCCACCGCGGTCCAGCTTACGGTGATGGCCTATGGGGTCGACGCGTTCGACGAAAAATACCAACGCACCGTCATCCGGCCTTTCGAAGCCGCCCACCCCAACGTCCAGGTGAACTACTACGCCGTACGAGATTCGCGCAATGCCCTGGCGGTGCTGCGCGCGCAACGCATGGCGCCGCGGATTGACGTGGTGATCATCGATCCGCCCAATGCGCGGCTGGCGCAGGACGAACACCTGCTCGCGCCGATGGACCCGAAGCTCGTCCCGAATGCCGCCGACCTGGGGCCGCTTGGCCGGGAAATGGGCTTCTGGGCCTTGCCCGCCATGTACGATTCCATGACGCTCGTCTATGCCAAATCGGCGTTCGCGCAGCCGCCCAAAAGCTGGCGCGAGATGTGGGACCCCAAATACCGCGGCAAGGTGGCCATGCCCTCCAGCAAGGAAGTGAACGGCAGCATGATCGCCATGACGATGCTGGCGAATCGGCTTGCCGGCGGGTCCGACGGCACCGACAACTTCGACGCCGCCATCGACTACCTGGAAAAACTCGCGCCCAATGTCATGACCTGGACACCCCGTCCCAGCCAGTATTGGTTGGTGTCCCAGAAGCAGGCGTTGCTGGCCCAAGGCTGGAATTCGCGTAGCCAGAGCCAGATGGACATGCTGGGCGGCTACGGCACCACCGTGCCGCAGGAAGGCACCATCGCCATTCCCATCCTGATTGCCCGCGTTGCAGACCGGCCCCACGGCGACGTGGCGCAGGCCTTCATCAACCATGCGCTCAGCCCCCAGGCGCAACAGGCCTTTTCGGAAGCGATGTACTACGCGCCATCGAATCAGAAGGCCAAGGTCAGCGAAGCCGCGCGAGCACGGATCCCGCTGCTGTCGCCGAACACCCGGCTGATCCCGGTGGAATGGGCCACCGTGACCATCAAGCATCTCGCCAAATTGCGCGCGGGCTGGTTGTCCCGGGTCATGAAGCCGGCCTCCTGAGCCGGGAAGGTCCCGGTCCCTGTTTTTGGGCGGCCGATTACCGGAATTGTCTGATGGTGCGCTGCCGTGCTGGATTGTTACCTTTGCTTCCGTGGTGAAAGCGCCTGGTTTGAACCCCGGGCGCGGCGCCACGAAACATCCGACACGCTCTCTCATTGGCTTTCAGACAACCATGAAACACCACACCAGCAAGCTATTCGCCGCCCTCGTGGCCTGCGCCGCCAGCACGGGTGCCCTGGCCCAGACGGCCCCCGCCGCCGCCCCCAGCTTCAAGATCACCGTTACCGGCACGATCGCGCCGGGCAGCTGCACGCCGGCCTCCGGCGACCTGACGTTCGACATGAAGAGCATCAACCCCAAGTCGTTGAACGCTGACAAGGTCACGACGCTCAGCGGCATCACCCAGAAGGTCAAGATCACCTGCACCGCCGACACCGCGATCGCGCTGAACGTGACGGGTTCGACGAAGGCGTCGGGCAAGGCCTACGGCTCGAGCATGGAAAACCATCCGGCGGGCACGTCCACCGAAGAGAACTCGCTGCATGACCTGGTGAATCCCACGGACAGCAACAGCCGCGTCGGTGTGTATGCCATGCAGTTCCGCAACTTCACGTACACCGGTGGCGGCACGGGCTCCGTCCCCACCAAGGCAGCGGTCATCAAGAGCGACGACAAGGTCACGTGGGCCTACGCCGACAACCTGAATGGCTGGAACACCGCGCAACTGAAGCGGGACGGCAGCAACTATCTCTCGTTCGCCGACACGAAGGCCAACACCGTCCCTGTCCTGGCCAGCGTATTTGAAGGCGACCTGATGATTTCGCCGCTCATCCTGGCCAAGAAAGACCTGAAGCTGACCGGTGACCTCAAATTCGAAGGCGGCGCGACCATCACGCTGAACTACCTCTGATCCGCGTCTGCTCACGCAGCACAGGCTTCGATACTTCGAGAGCAATCATGAAACACCCCCATTCCAGCAAGATCCTGTTTGCCGCACTGGCGTGCGCCGCCGCGGCGGTATCGACCGCCCACGCTCAAGCGACCAAGGCGGCAGCCCCTTCGACGCTGCAAGTCAAAGTCGGCGGCGTCATCACGCCGGGCAGCTGCACGCCTGTCGCTGACGCGCTGTCCTTCGACATGAAGAAGCTCAATCCCGCGTCGCTGAAAGACAAGGCCGAAACCCCGCTCGCGCCTATCGTCCAGCGCTTGTCCATCAAGTGCCAGGGCGATGCCGCGGTGGCACTTTCCGTGGCCGGGACCGCCAAGGCGGCCACCGCCTCGGAAGACGCGCTCGACCACAAGGCCACCGGCATCAGCGCCGAAGCGAAAAAGGGCTACATCTACGACCTGGTGGATGTGGCGACGTCGAATTCCCGTATCGGCCGCTATGTCTTCCAGTTTCGCAATTTCAGCTACACCACCTCGGCGGCGAACGGTACTGCCGCCAAGGCCGTGGTCGTGAGCAGCAGCGACAAGGCCGCGTGGACCACTGCCGCCGACACCGCAGCCAACGCGGCGCAGTTGAAATCGGACGGCACCACCTACGTGAGCTTCGCCGACCCGGCCACGCCCGCCGTGCCGGTATCCGCATCGCTGTTCGATGGCGACATCATGATCGGCGCCGTCATCCAGCCGAAATCGGCGCTGACGCTCAATACCGACCTGTCGTTCCGCGGCGAAACCACCATCACCCTCAGCTATCTCTGATCGGCGCGCTCATCGGCGCATCGCCTGCGTCGATGAGCGACCAACGACCATGAAACTCAGAACTCTGCTTACCTGGACCTGCGCCATCGCCCCCATCGCAAGCCTGGCGCAAAACGCGCCGCTGAAGGTCGCGGTGCAAGGGGAAATCAAACCTGCGGCATGCACGTTGCAAATCGCCCAGCAGGCCACGTTCGACTTCGGCAAGGTGAAAGTGCAGGACCTGAAGCTGGACACCTATACGCTGCTGCCGGCGATCGACCGTGAATTGCGCATCTCGTGCGAGGCGAAAACCACGGTGGCGCTGACCATCAGCGATGCCAATGCGGGCCTGGTGCCGTTCAAGGACGACATCGTCTTCTTTGGCGGGCATGGCAGGAGCTGGTCAGCCGCGCGGCAGTATGGCTTGCGCAACGACGCCGGGCGCGCCATCGGCTCCTGGGCGGTGCAGTTGGTGCCTGGTTTCACGGTGGATCAGAAGCCCACGGATTCGATCTACAGCGGCGACAACGGCAAGACGTGGCAGCCTTCGGTCGGCAACTTCTTCCACGATGATGGCAGCCTGGAAACCTGGAGCGATCCCGGTCGCAAGGAACCGGCGTTCGGCTACGAATTCGTGGGCACCCTGCGTGCACAGGCGGCGCTGGACAGAGCCAGCCGGCTCGGCGTGGCGGCTGATGTTCCCTTCATCGGCGGAGCCGTCCTGACACTCGTCTATCTCTAGCGGCCGACGCCGCCTTGTGCCGGGATGGCCGGCTGATCATGAAGCCTTACCTGAAATTCCTCATCGCCCTGGCGGGCGCAACGCTCGGCGCGCCGAGCCCGGCCGCGCCCTCCGCGCCCCAGGCACCCAGCTGCCGCATGCAGTTGAGCGGGGCCACCACGGTGGACTACGGCAAGATCAAGCGCAACCTGTTGCGCGCCGCTGACGCCGCCGCGCTGCCTGCCCAGCAACGCAGCGTGACGGTGACCTGTGACCAGCCGGCTGCGGTGGCGCTGCGGCAGTCCAGCGGTGATGGTTCTGCCAATCCCGCGGCCGGCAGCAAGCTCGGCCTGGCGCCGGAAACCAGCCACGGTATTGGCCTGGTATCCGGCAGGCCGCTGGGCGCCTTCGCACTGCGCTGGCGTCGCGACACGGCCACGCTTGACGGCGTGCCGGTACAACTGATCGTCTCGGCCGATGGCGGCGCGACGTGGCGACTGATGGACGCCGACACCGTGGTCGGCGCCACCGACCTGATCGCCTGGGCGCGCGGCGAGCAACGCCGCCCGGCCAGCGGCCGCACGCTGACGGTCGGCGTGCGGATCGAAACGGCCATCGCGCCGACCTCCACGCTGTACCTGGGCCGAGAGGCCCTGCTCGACGGCTCGATAAGCCTGTCCGCCATTTTCCAGTAGGCCGTCCTGCCGATGGCCAATTAACACAGGTCGGCACCGGCCGGCTTGAACACGTCTATTCCTGCTGATATGAAACCCCTGCTGACTTGCGTTTCCCTGGCCTGCACCCTGCTGGCCAACACGGCCGGCGCCGCCGGCGTCGTCCCTGAAACCTCGGTGCTCATCGTCGACGAAGCGACCGGCGAAGGCACCATGACCGTGCAGAACACCGACTCGGCGCCCGTGTTGCTGTACACCACCATCGAGAACATCGCCGAGGACCAGGAAGAACTGGTCGTCGCCACGCCGCCCATGGCACGGCTCGAAGCCGGCCAGTCGCAGTTGGTGCGGTTCATGTTGACCAAGAAGGGCCCGCTCGCCACGCAACGCCTCAAGCGCGTGGCGTTCGAGGGCATCCCCTTCGCCCGCGGCGCCGACAACCAGATCCAGACCACCTTCCGCCAGAACATCCCGATGATCATCCAGCCTCGCTCGCTGGAGAAGCTGAAGGATCCCTGGACGCGCCTGACCGCCACGGCAGACAACGGCAAGCTGCGGCTGTGCAATGACAGCGGCTACGTGGTGCGCATGGCGCAGCAAGTCCGCCTGGACAGCCGCAATGCCAACCTGCCCCTGCCCAAGACCTACCTGCTGCCGGGCGAACGCATTGAACTGGCGACCCGCGACCAGCCCGCGAACGGCAGCACGGTCACGATCTGGCCGGCCACGGTCTATGGCTACGCCGCGGGCAGCTACGCCATCCCCTTGACGAATGGCTGCAAGCCGACACCCGTGAAATGAACCTGCTCGCGATCCCGGCCGCGGGCCTGGCCGCACTTGTCTGCATGGCGGCCCCCGCAACCGCGTTCGCGCAACAATTCGATCCACAGACCTTGAAGCGCTTGGGCATCTCGCCCGAAGCCGCCGCCTACTTCAGCAAGACCTCGCGCTTTCTTCCCGGTGTCAGCCGGGTCCGCATGAAGGTCAACGGCGCCGACCTGGGCACGATGGACGTGCGCTTCAATGACGAAGGCACGCTGTGCTTCACGCCCGAGCTGCTGCAACGCGCCGGCCTGAAGGTGCCCGATGGCACCTCGGAGCAAGCCTGCCAGGACTACCGCAAGGCCTATCCGGAAACCGACATCACGCAGTTGCCGAATCAGTCGGAGGTGCACATCGTGACGCCGCTGGCGGCGCGCGCGCCCGTCGAAGAAGCCATCCAGGGTCAATACGCGTCAGGCGGCACCGCCGCCCTGGTCAACTACAACCTGAGCGGTGCGCGCAGCGGCAGTGGCGAATCAGGCTACCAATACCTGCGCGCCTACAGCGAAACCGGCCTGAACATCGCCGACTGGATCCTGCGCAGCCGCCAGGACTATTACTCGCAGGGCGGCAGGTCGACCTTCACGCAAGGCGACACGTATGCGCAGCGCGCCGTGCCCAGCATGCGCGCCACGTTCCAGGCGGGTCAGATCTCGCCCGCCGGCTCCTTGTTCTCGGTCGGCACCCTGCGTGGCCTGCAACTGTTTCCCGAGTACGCGCTGCGGCAGACGCAGGCCTCGGGCGTCAACTTCAACGGCATCGCCAACGGCCAGAGTCGCATTGAAGTCCGGCAACTGGGCACGCTGATCCTGATGACGCAGGTGCCGGCGGGCGCCTACACCATCACCGACGTGCCTATCATCAGCGGCAATTCCGACCTGGACGTGCAGGTGATTTCCACCACTGGCGAACGGCAGCAGTTCACGGTCCCGGCCGCATCGTTCGGCGCCGTGCGCAACACCACGGCGCAAGGACTGTCCATTGCCGTGGGACGCTACCAGGCCAGCCGCGGCAGCGACAGCCAGACGCCGCTGGTGGCCACCGCCAGCAACGGCTGGAACCTGGGAAGCCGCAGCACCCTCAGTGCCGGCGCCTTGATTTCCGCGCCCTATCGCGCGCTGGCGTTCACCTTTGCGGCCTCGCCCAACGACGCCCTGAGCGGCTCCATCGGCCTGCGCGCCTCCAGCGCGGTCGCCAACGGCAGCAAGCTGCAAGGGCAGCAGGTCGCGGCCACCTTGTCCGTGTCTCCCCTGGAACGGCTATCCACCAATTTCTCGGCCACCTGGCAGACGGACGGCTATCGCGACATGGCGCAGGTGCTGCAACGCACCGACGACCCGCGCAGTGCCGGCCGGGCGAGCCAGACCTATACCGCCGGGGTGTCCTGGTTCCAGCCGACCCTGGGCGCCATTTCCGCCAGCTATAGCGCCAGCCGCCTGACCGGCCTGGACGCGACGCGCCAGCGCGCCACGCTGTCGTGGAGCCGCAGTTTCGGACGCACCTCGGTGACCCTGTCCGCGGCCAAGGACCTCAGCGCCGACACCCGCGCCCGATCAGACAACCAGTACTTCCTGACGCTCAGCTTTCCCCTGGGCAGCGCCAGCGCCGGTGTGTATGCCAGCAAGGCGGGCGACAGCAGCGCGATTGGCGCAAGCTATTCCGATACCGTCAATCCGCAGTTGAGCTACAGCCTGACATCCAGCGTGGCCAACCCGGGCAACGCCGTCAATTCGTCGGCCTCGATCGACGCGCTGCCGCGCTACACCCACGTCAACCTGTCGGCCAACCGTGATGCCCAGGGCAGCGTGTCGACGAACTGGGGCGTGCAAGGCTCGGTCGTGGCGGCCGGCGGCGCCGTGGCCTTCTCGCCCTATGAGGTGGGCGATACGTTCGGCATCGCCAAGGTCGGCGACCTGGGCGGGGTGCAGATCCAGACGCCGGCGGGCCCGGCCTGGACGGACGCGTGGGGCCATGCCGTCATTCCGGGCCTGACGGCCTACAGTGAAAGCTCGGTGGAAATCAACACCACCAGCCTGCCGCGCAATGCCAACCTGCCCAATGGGGTGCAGTCGGTCAAGCCCGCGCGCGGCTCGGTGCAGGTGGTGGACTTCAACCTGCGCCAGGTGCAGCGCTATCTGATGTCGGCCGTCTCCGCAGCCGACCAGCAACCGTTGGCGGAACGCCTGCCGGTGATGGACGCGCGCGGCAACCTGATCACCCTGGTGGGCAAAGGCGGCCAGATTTTCCTGGACGATGCCTACCCGATGCCCTTGCAGGTATCTCTGACCGACGGCGCGAAGTGCTTCCTGGACGTCCAGCCCATCGGCAAGCCCGATCCGGACCTGCCCTACCAGGAGGCGCAGGGCGTATGCCGCATGGGGCCGCAAGGGAAAACCGGCTGATCGCGATACGGATCTTCCGGTCCCAAGGCATGCGGCAACCCAATCGGCCGCAGCGCGGGGCCAAACGCTGAGGGTGGGGCGGGACAGGCACAGGCCCGCACCAGGCGGTAACATGATCGCCGCCATGCCCGCCCTCTTTCCATCCCCGCAAGCGCTGACCTCCTATTTCTGGAGCGGCGACGTCATCCGCAGCCGCAGCGTCAGCGCCCGCGTGGCCACGGCCACGCTGGACGTGCCCGAAGCCCCCGCCCGCCTGGCGGCCGACTGGGCCCGGGAAATCGAATCGCGGCTGGTGCTGGACCCCGGCGACGTGGAACAGATGCCGCTGGCGCGCACCATGACGCGCTGGCCCGATTACCACCAGTGCCTGCGGGCCATGCGCGACTGGACCGCCGCGCTGGGCCTGGGCGAGGTGCTGGCCTGCAGCGACATCGCGTTGATGGCCTGCCGCGGCGCGCGCTACCACCACGACGGCATGCAGTACGGCAGCGCGGCCTTCTGCAATCTGTTCATCAGCGAAGACAAGGGGCTGGATCTGATCTACCCCGGCACCGGCCAGCGTATTGCACTGCGGCGCGGCACCGCCGTGCTGTTCGACACCTGCCAGCCGCACGGCGTGGTGCCGCGCGGGGCCAGCCGCTTCGACGAGGCGGATTTTCCCGACGCGCGGGACCTGTCTCAGGTGTTCCTGACCTGGGAATTGCCGATCGAAGACGCCCGCGTGGCGGATGCGCTGGGCATCGCGTTCGACGTCGCCGCCGACGCTGCGCAGCAGGATGAAGAACAGGTGCGTGGCAATGGCGCCCGCCTGGGCGTCAGGCCGGATTGCGGCGCCTGGGAACCGCTGCCGTAACGACAGGCCCCGGTACCAGCGCCGACGCGGACTCTTGTATAGTGATCCGACCCCCAAACTCCTGGACGGCGATCCGATGTTCCGCTTTTCTACCCCGTTGCAAGCTTGCCTGCTTGGCGCACTGGCCTGCCTGGCCCTGGGCAACGCCCACGCCGCCCCGAAGATCGTCTATACCGGCACGTTGCAAGGCGCCGGCGAGGTCGTGATGGAACTGGACGCCCAGGCGGCCGCGGACGGCGCGCTGAACGGGCGCTACTTCTACCCGAAGGCGGGCGTCGACATTCCCCTGCACGGCACCGCCCAGGCGCTGGCGGAACCGCCGCCCTTCTGGAAGCGCGATCAACCGGGCCATTCGGCATCGGCCGACACGCCGCCCACCGCGGCCACCTGGCAGGGCGTGCGCGACGCGCAGGGGTACCGCGGCACCTGGACGGACGCGCGCAGCGGCAAGCAGCGCACGTTCGAACTGCGCCGCGTGGCCGAGTACGACCCCAAGACGCCGCCCGCCACCGACGTGCACAACGGCATCGCCACCTTCCCCGAGATCAATGCCGCGCAAGCCCCGTACGACACGCTGAAACTGGCCGGCCATGCCGAACCCATGGGCGACGAAATCGGCCGCGGCGCGGTGGCTTACCGCATGTGGCGCGACCCGCGCACGCAGTTTCCGTATCCGCGCCTGACGCGCCACCCCGATGAACAGGTCCGCGCGCGGGTGAATCATCTGCTGGAACAGCGCCATTGGCGCAAGAGCCTGGGTGCGCTGCAATGCATGGGCGAGGCCTATACCCGCATGGGTGACTTCCCCTCCGCGGGCACGCTGGGCAATTTCGATGGAGAAGTCATTACCGTCACCTGGCTGTCGCAAGCGCTGATGACCGTGACGGAAAGCGGCAGCCTGGATTGCGGCGGCGCACACCCCGACAACCATTTCGAGCCCTACACCTACGACCTGCTGCGCGGCGAATACCTGGACTGGAACCGCGTCTTCGACGCCTACGCGCCCCGCGGCCGTGGGCGCCCCCAGGCCAGCCCGACCCTGGTCGACATCACGGCCACCGTGCAACGCACGCTGGCCGCTGCCGAAGCCGAAGGCACCACCAAGGACCCGTCCAAGGATGGCTGCGCCAGCCTGTGGCCCGACAACCTGGTGCTGGGCGCCCAGGCGCCCGGCGCGCTGAGCCTGTCGGTGTCCGGCGTGGGCCATGCGTCGGGCATCTGCCTGGGCACGCTGGCGCTGGTGCCGTTCAGCGATTTGACGCCGTATCTGAAGCCGGGCGGACAGGCGTACCTGGCGACCGACTGAGACGATCAGGTCGACAACAACGCGCCGTACAGCGCCTGCCCTGCCCGGATGAAGTCGACGATCTCTTTGATCGAATGCATGTCCAGCACGTTGGGATCCTCGAACAGCGCCGGACTCATGTCGTTCTGCAGCAGCAGCTTGTTGAGCGTCAGGAACGCGGCGGTGCGGATGTTGCCGTCCGCGAACAGGTGATGCTGGTCAAGATCCTGGCAACACTTGGCGATGCAGGCAAGCTTGCCTTCTTCATCCTGCGCCAGGGCAAGCTCATCGTGGTAGGTCTGGATGATGGCGGCCGCCTTGTCCCTGCATTGCTGCGCCGACTTGGCCTGCGCCACCACGTAGTCCACCGGTTGCTCGGGATGCGGCATAATTTTCACCCAGGCGTGGGGATCGCTCGCCTTGGCCGACGCCTCGAATTCCAGCCTGCCTTCCACGGACCAGTTGCTCAGGCCCAAGCCGAACATGACCCCTTCGTTGTCCCGATACCCCTGCTGAAACAGGCTACCCGTTCCCATTTGGTCGCGCTTGTGCACCCCCGCCACGGCGGTGTCATGCAAGGCCAGGTAGCTGTCCGCGGTCAATGGCTGTGTCACTTCGTCCAGCATCAGGTTCAAGGCGCTCAACATACCCGCCATGTAGCCGCGCTCGTTCTCGAAGTAGGCCGCACCGTAAGCGTGGTGTTTTCCGTCCATGACCAGTTTGTAGGCATCGCTGGCGGCATCATCGAGCTTGCCCAATGCGGTGTGGGCCAGCTGTCCGGCACGCTCTCCGAAGCGAACCTGCTCCAACCGCATGCGCAGCACCGAATCGGTCTTTTCTCGAATTTCCGGGCCGATCCCCTGTGCATCGCGCAATTGGGAAATCATCTCTTCCAACCCTTGCCGCATCTGCCCGGGCTGGGCGTCGGCGCCGAACTGCGCAATCAACCGGTTCATCATGACGATATCGAGTTCATCGTGGAACGCATAGCCCAGGTCGGTACGCGGCGACAATACGTCTGTCTGACCGATGACATCCCACTTGCGGCATAGCGCCACGCAATCCGGTGGCGCGAAGTCATTGGCCACATGCAGCGCTTGATGCACCAATGCGCCCGTCAGCGGCAGGCCGCTATCCCGGGTGCGCTCCAACAAGTCACGCAGCACTCCCATCGCCTGATCGGAATGTCCCGCCCCATGCAAAGCCGAGAACAGGTTGTCAAATGCCTGCTGGTTTTGAACTGCGTAGTCGGGCGCAGTCTGCGGCGCATCCTGGCCATGGACGCCGCCGCTGCCGTTCAGGACCACCCGCATCGTGTCGCCCGCGTGGGCGATCTGCCGCCATTGTTCCATGCCGACAGGATTCTGGATGTTGCTCTCGATACCCATGTCTTGCCCTCCTCAGGCCCGGTTGATCAATGCGCCCGGATCGCCGGCGCTTGCAGTAGCCACGCTCTCGTCAACTGCGCTTTGCCGCGCGGCGCGCTCGGCCAGCCGCGCAGTCCAATACGTCGCCATGCCGCTGAAGGACTCGAACACGGCGCCGAAGCGCTGCGCGTGCAGGACCTCGAGCGGTTCGTGATAGCAATAGGTAATGGCGTCGGTCAGCTCGCTTACGCCGAAATAGCCGCCGGCAGTCAGTGCCCTCTGCATGTTGCAGCGAAGCAGATGCCGCAACAGCGAGGCGTGGCCCGCGCCGACGACGCGGCCCACCAGCGCGGTCCAATGCACCCGGTCATGCTCTTCGTCGTAGCTGATATGCACCCAGCATGACTCGTTCACTTGAATCGAACAGACTTGCGCGTCGTTGACAGGCAAGTCGGGTTGACCGAGCAACTGGCCAAGCTCGGCAACCCGCAAGCGAAAGACTTCGGCAGGCATGGTCCTCTCCCCGGGGTGAGGTGCGCACGTCGGCGCACCGGAGCCTGCGCCCAGAGGGTTCAGGCGATCCAGGCATTAGTAACCGGCATGGCCACGAGGTTCCATCGCAGGGCGCGCGTCGTGCCGGCCCTGGCGAGACGCTAAGGTCGAAGCGCATCCCGCTGCGCCTGCAAGGCCAGCCCGCCCTCTTCCTCGAACATCTCTTCAAACGATTGGGCGCATTGCGCCGCGGTCTCGGCAGCGCGGTCCAGCATGCGGGCTTCGTAACGCTGCTGCGCCGCCCGCCAGTCGTCGCCGCCGACCAGGGCTTCGGCCAGTTCCGCCGCATCCAGCATCGCCAGGTTCACGCCCACGCCCAGCGGCGGCATGACGTGGGCGGCATCGCCGACCAGGGTCAGGCCCGCGCGGTGGGGCCAGCGCGTGCCTGGCGGCAAGGCGACGATGGGCCGCAGCGCCGCGATCCGGTCCGCCTGGCGGATCATGGCCAATAGCGACGGCGCCCAGCCGGGAAAACGCGCCAACAGGTCTTCGCGCGTCATGCCGGCCAGCGCCAGATCGGGGCGGTCCGTTTCTTCGGGGCGTGTGCGGATCGCCGCATAGACGCGCAGGGTGGCGTTGCCGTTGCGCTGCGCAACGATGCCCGCGCCGCCATGCATCGAAAAATAGGTGCCGTGGCCCACGCGCCGGGCGATCTCGGGGTGACGGCGGTCGACATCGGCCAGCCACAACTCCACGAAGGTGACGCCGGTGTAGACCGGCTGCACGGGCGTCAGCGCGGCGCGCACCTTGGACCAGGCGCCGTCCGCGCCCACCACCAGGTCGTAGGGGCCAGCCAGGCCGCCCTGGCATCGCAGGTCATAACGGCCGTCGGGGCGTGCCACCACCGCCTGCAGGCGTACGCCCCAGTGCACCGTATCGGGCGCCAAGCGTTGCAGCAACAGTTCGCGCAACACCACGCGGTCGATTTCCGGACGATCGCCGGCGCCAGGCTCGGGGATTTCCTCGCGAAGCAGCTCGCCCGTAGCATGGTCGGCCAGGCGCTGTTCCTGGTCTTCGTGCCGGGCAATCCCCATGAAGGCATCGAACAGGCCCGCCTTGTGCAGCGCCACTTGTCCTTCGCCGGGATGCAGGTCCAGCGATCCGCCCTGGTCGCGGGCACCCAGGGCGGCGTCGGCCTCGAAGATGTCGGCGCGCCAGCCGTGGCGTTGCAGCACGTTGGCGGCGGTCAGGCCGGCAGGGCCGGCGCCGATGATGGCGATGGCAAGGGGTTGCGGCATGGCGGCATTTCCTTTAACTTGATAGGCACCTATGCATATTACATAGGCGCCTATTAAAATAAAAGGACATCCATGCCCGCCCCCATCGATTGGCAACCCCGGCAAATGCCGACCCTGCTCATCAACCAGTACGCCCGCGTCATGGCCAAACAGGTCGACGAGCGGCTGCGGCCGCTGGGCGTAACGGCATCACAATTGCCGGTGCTGGTGGCATTGAAGGGTGGCGGCCAGCTGACGCAGAAGGAATTAGCCGAAACGGCAGGGGTCGAGCAACCCAGCATGGCGCAGTTGCTGGCGCGCATGGAACGCGACGGACTGGTGCGGCGCGAACCGTCACCGACTGACGGGCGCAGCAGCCTGGTGTCGCTGACGCCCGCGGCGATGCGCAAGCTGGAGCCAGGCCGCGCCGTCCTGAAACAGATGGACGACGAGGCCTGCGCAATCTTCGAGCCGGCGGAACGTGAACTGCTGGCCCGGCTGCTGCTGCGCCTGGTGGAAAGCGCCTACCAGTAGATATCCTGGTTGTAGTACTTGTGCAGGTCGCGGGCCCAGGTTTCATCGGCCATGCGGGGCCAATTGTCCTTGTCGAAACCCGGCGCGTTCTTCAGGGTTTCCTTGTCCACGTGCAGCACGAAGCATTTGCGGTCGGTATCCAGCTTCAGGGCCGCCCACGGAATGGCAAAGAGCTTTTCGCCCATGCCCAGGATGCCACCGCGCGACAGTACCGCGTAGGCCACGCGCCCACGCGGCACGTCGATCATGATGGCCTTGATGTCGCCGAGCGTTTCGCCTTCGGCGTTGTAGACATCATTGCCTTCCAGCGTGTTGGCCGCCATGACTTCCGGGCCGGGCCCCTGGGCCGAGGTCTTGGGGCCGCCAACGATATTCGTGGTTTGCTGTTGTTCCATCGCTACTCTCCTGTGCGGGGGATTCCCGCGCTGTACATCGTGAAATCGTGAAATGCCGAGGCGGCGCTAGCGGCGCCGGTACTCGGACATCAGGCACATCCCGGCCAGCGCACCGACCAGCGCCGCCCCGGCAATGCTCTTCCAGGCGTTTTCGTGCACGTAGCCGTCGGTGGCCTCGGACACATCCCTGGCGCGCCGCCACGCCCGCTTTTTCAAGCCCCGGGCCTCGGCCCGCGCGGTATCGAGCTGCTGTTTCAGGCGGTCGCGCGCCGCCTCGACCTCGGCGCCGCTGTAGCTGGCCGTGCTGCGCAGCAGGTTCTCGGTTCCGGATATCAGGTCGCGCAACGTCGTGCCGTCGCCGTTTCGTGTAGTCATGGCACCTCCTTGAAGAAATGACCGGTTCAATCAGGCCTGTCCCGGCCTGTGCCCCGGCGCAATGGCCGCCCCGGGGACCCCATACCGCCGCAAGCGGCGTGCCCGGGCTGCGACGCTGCGTTCAGCTCGCCCACCACTGCTTGATCGTCGCGCGCAAGGCCGCGGCGCCCACGCCGGGTTCTTCCTTGCGCAGCGCCGCCATGTAGGCGCCGAACTGCTTCATCGACACGTGCGGCGGCAACGGGGGCATTTCGGGGTCGGTCACGATTTCCAGCACCGCCGGGCGCCCCGCAGCCAGCGCGCGGTCCCAGGCGGGGCCGACATCGTCGGGCGACGTGACGCGGATACCCTCCAGTCCCAGCATGCGGCCATAGTCCGCATACGAAAACGAAGGCAATTCCTGCGACGCCACAAAGCGCGGGTCGCCGCCCATGACGCGCTGCTCCCAGGTCACCAGGTTCAGGTCACCGTTGTTCAGCACCATCACCACCAGGGTCGGGTCGCTCCAGTCCTTCCAGCGGTGCGCAATGGTGATGAGTTCGTTAATGCCCAGCATCTGCATCGCGCCATCGCCCACCAGCGCGATCACGGGCCGGCCCGGGTAGGCCAGCTTGGCCGCCACCGCATAAGGCACGCCGCAGCCCATGCTGGCCAGGCCGCCTGAGACCGACCCCATCATGCCTTCGCGCAGCTGCACGTCGCGGGCGTACCAATTGGCCGCGGAACCGGAATCGCAGGTGACGATGCTGTGCGGCGGCAAGCGGCTGGACAGCTCCAGGAACGGGCGCTGCGGATTCACGGGCCTGGCCTCGACCATCGCCCGGGCCTTGACCGTTTCCTGCCAGCGCTGCACCTGTTTCTCGATGCGCTCGCGCCAACGGCTGGAAGCCTTCGGTTCCAGCATCGGCAGCAGGGCCTCCAGCGTCAGGCGGGCGTCGCCCACCAGGCCAACCTCGACCGGATAGCGCAGGCTGAGCTGGCGGCCGTCCACGTCGATCTGCACCGCCCGCGCCTGGCCTTCGCGCGGCAGGAATTCGGCGTACGGAAAGGACGTACCGACCATCAGCAGCGTGTCGCATTCATTCATCATGTCCCAGCTGGGCTGGGTGCCCAGCAAGCCGATCGCGCCGGTGACGTAGGGCAGCGCATCGGGCAGCACGGCCTTGCCGAGCAGCGCCTTGGCCACGCCGGCGCCCAAGCATTCGGCCACCGCGCGCACTTCGTTGCCGGCCGCCAGCGCGCCGGCGCCCACCAGCATGGCCACGCGCTCGCCGCGGTTCAGGATGTCGGCGGCATTGGCCAGGGCGGCCGCCTGCGGTACCGCCGCATGCGAGGTGATGCCGATGCCGGTGTGCACGGTGCCGTGTTCGCGCGGCGGCGTCGGCACGGCCTCCAGGTCCTGCACGTCGTTCGGAAAGATCAGGCACACCACGCTGCGCCGTTCCATCGCAATGCGCATGGCGCGGTCCACCATGTGCCGCGCCTGCAGTGGCGAGGTGACCATGTGCACGAAATCGTGGGCCACGTCCTTGAACAGGCTGACCAGATCGACCTCTTGCTGATAGTCGCCGCCCAGCGCGCTGCGGGCCTGTTGGCCCACGATGGCCACCACGGGCTGGTGATCCAGCTTGGCGTCGTACAGGCCGTTCAACAGATGGATGGCCCCTGGGCCCGACGTCGCCAGGCAGACGCCCACCTGGCCCGTGAACTTGGCGTGGGCGCACGCCATGAAGGCGGCGCCCTCCTCGTGGCGGGCCTGCACGAATTCCAGTTTGTCATTGCGGCCGAAGGCGCCGATCAAGCCGTTGATGCCGTCCCCGGGATAGCCGTAGATGCGTTGCACGCCCCACTGGCCCAACCGGTCCAGCACGAAGTCGGATACGGTTTGCATGTCAGTTCTCCTTTGCGCTTGCCTGGGTCAATCCCATGGCTACGCAAATCCCGTTCCCGGCGGTGCCGGGCTGGCGTGGAGAACCGGGAGTGTGCCGACTACAAAAGCCGGCAACAACGGCGCAGGGCGACCTGCTGGTCGCGCGCGGGGTCGGGCTAGCGGCGGGCCATGGCCTCGGCCAGCGGCGCCATGGACGGCCCGATCAAGGCCAGCAGGCGCGCACGGCTGACGCCGTCGCGGGCCTGCACCGACAGGCCGTGCAGGACGGCGGCGTAGTAATCGCCCAGGGCTTGCACGTCGGTGCCGGGCTTGAGTTCGCCGCTGCGTTGCGCGGCCTCCAGGCGGTCGATGATGGACTGCGTGCGGGCCTTGCGGTGCGAGGTCAGCCAACGCATGACGGGTTCGTTGTCGGCTGCGTAGTTGGTGACGGCGGTGACGACCATGCAGCCTTGTGGACGCCCCCGGCGCGTGTAGGTCGCGACGGCGTCCTGCAGCATTTTCTCGACTGCCTCGCGCACGTCGGCCGATTGCAGCGCGGCTTCGGCAAAACCGCCGTCGCCGGTTTCGTAGCGTTCGACGGCTTCGCGAAACAGGGCTTCCTTGGAGCCGAAGGCGGCGTACAGGCGCGCCGATGCCAGGCCCGTGGCAGCGACCAGGTCGGCCATCGAGGTGCCCTCGTAGCCATGCTGCCAGAAGGCCAGCATGGCCTGTTGCAACGCGGTGTCGCGGTCGAATTCCCGGGGTCTGCCTGCCATGTCGTGCCTGAAGAGTTGATGTTTTTCGTAGTGTACCGCCGCGCGTGGCGATAGCGCCGCACACCACGGCGCTTGCGTGCGGTGCCACTTTCGGTCTATTCTTTGTCGATCGACAAACAATTGCACCTGCCGATCCACGGCAACTCACTGACTGACATCATCATGCAAACGCACACCAAGCAAGCCCCCGCCCTGCAGACCCTCAAAGGCCCCAGCATCCACCTGGCGCAATTCAGCGACGCGGCCGCGCCGTTCAACAGCTTGCCCGCCGTCGCCGAATGGGCGGCCGGACTGGGCTTCAAGGCGCTGCAAGTGCCCGCCTGGGACCAGCGCTTTTTCAACGTGGAACTGGCCGCCACCAGCCAGGACTACTGCGACGAGATCACCGGCATGCTGGCCGGCCACGGCCTGGTGATCAGCGAACTGACGACGCACATCTTCGGCCAGTTGCTGGCGGTGCATCCGGCGTACGACGCCATGTTCGACACCTTTGCGCCGGTCCAGGTGCGCGGCAATGCGCAGGCGCGCACCGAATGGGCGCGCCACAACCTGCTGCTGGCCGCCCAGGCCTCGCGCCGGCTGGGGTTGACCGAGATGGGCACGTTCTCGGGCTCGTTCGCCTGGCCCTACCTGTTTCCGTTTCCGCAGCGTCCCGAAGGGCTGATCGAAACCGCCTTCGACGAACTGGCGCGCCGCTGGCTGCCGGTGCTGGACGCCTGCGACGAGCAAGGCGTGAACCTGTGCTTCGAGATCCATCCCAGCGAAGACCTGCACGATGGCGTGACGTTCGAGATGTTCCACGAACGCGTCGGTGGCCACGCCCGCTGCGGCATTCTGTTCGACCCCAGCCATTTCGTGCTGCAACAGCTGAACTACCTGGATTACCTGGACATCTACAAGGACCACATCCGCATGTTCCATGTGAAGGACGCCGAGTTCAATCCGACCGGGCGCCAGGGCATCTACGGCGGCTATCAATCGTGGGTGAACCGCGCCGGGCGCTTTCGCTCGCTGGGCGACGGCCAGGTGGACTTCAAGGCGATCTTCTCCAAGCTGGCGCACCACGGCTACCAAGGCTGGGCCGCACTGGAATGGGAATGCTGCCTGAAGGACCAGCAGACCGGCGCACGCGAAGGCGCGGCCTTCATCAAGCAGCACATCATTCCGGTGACCGACAAGATCTTCGATGACTTCGCCGGCGCCGCGATCGACCAGCGCCAGATCAACACCCTGCTCGGCATTGCCTGAATCACACCCCAACCATAACGAATCTGGACACGCAGTCATGACCCATCCCCACGATGCCTACCTTCCCGCCGGCGCGCAGTTTTCGCATCGCTATCTCATCGTCAACGGCGCGCGCGTGCATTGCGCCATCGCTGGCAGCGGCACGCCGGTCCTGCTGATTCCCGGCTGGCCGCAAACCTGGCTGACCTGGCGCCACGTGATGCACGCGCTGGCCGGCCAGGGCTACATGGCCATTGCCGTCGACCCGCCCGGCACGGGCGATTCCGACCATCCCACCTGCGGCTACGACACCGGCGCCATCGCCGCCACGCTGCATCAATTGATGGCGCAACTGGGCCATGACCGCTACCAGGTGGTGGGCCACGACATCGGCATGTGGGTGGCCTACGCGCTGGCCAGCGATTTTCCGGGCGTCGTGTCTCGCCTGGCGCTGACCGAGGCCGTGATTCCCGGCCTGGCGCCCGAGCCGACGATCTTCGCTCCGCCCGCCGACAACGTGTTCCTGTGGCACTTCATGTTCAACCGCCTGCCCGACCTGCCCGAGGCGCTGATCGCCGGCCGTGAACAGGCCTACCTGACGTATATGTTCGACAAGTGGTCGCACCGCCGCGACCGCGTGGCGGCGCAGGCGTACATCGACGCGTATGCCGCGCCGGGCGGCCTGCGTGGCGGCTTCGCCTACTACCGCGCGATACCCGAGACGGTGCGCCAGAACACCGAGCGCGCCCGCACAACGCTGCCGATGCCGGTGCTGGCCATCGGCGCCGAGCATGCCACCCGCGATGCCCCGCTGGTGACCATGCAGCGCGCGGCCACGGACGTGCGCGGCGCCATCATCCCGGACTGCGGCCACTTCGTGACGGAAGAGTGCCCGGACGAATTCCTGGCGCACCTGGTGCCGTTCCTGTCGCGCGAGGGGTGAGCCATGCCGTTGGATCCCCGCATCAATACCTACCTGCGGCGCCTGTCGTCGGTGGCCGCGCCGCTGGACCTCGCAGCGCGCCGCGCCGCGGCCGAGGTCGGCCTGCGTGAACTGCACGGCCCGCTGGAAGACGTGGCGGCCATCGACACCTGGACGGTGCCCGGCCACGATGGCCATCCGATCCGCGTGCGCGCCTATACCCCTGACGGCGCGGCGCCCGATGCCGTGCTGCCGGCGTTGGTGTTCGCACACGGCGGCGGCTGGTTCCAGTGTTCGCTGGAGCTTTACGACAACCCCTGCCGCGCGCTCGCCAACGCGACGCAATGCAAGGTGCTGTCGGTGGACTACCGGCTGGCCCCGGAAAGCAAGTTCCCGATTCCGCTCGAGGACTTCTACAGCGCGCTGGTCTGGGTGTCCGAGCAGGCGAATCGCCTGGGCATCGACCCCGCCCGCATTGCGGTGGGCGGTGACAGCGCGGGCGGCAACCTGGCCGCGGCCGCCGCAATCATGGCGCGCGATCGCCAGGGTCCGGCGATTGCCCACCAGTTGCTGTGCTATCCGGTGGTGGATCACGACTTTTCAACAGCGTCGTACCAGGCGTACGGCCAGAATTTCTTCCTGACCGAAGAAGTGATGCGCTATTGCTGGTTCACCTATCTGGTGAACGAGGCCGACGGTGCGTCGCCCTATGCGTCGCCGCTGCGCGCCGACCTGGCCGGCCTGCCGCCCGCCACGTTGCTGATCTGCGAATACGATCCGCTGCGCGATGAAGGGCAGGCCTATGCCAGGAAGCTGCGCGAGGCCGGCGTGGATGCGCGCGACCACCTGCTGCCAGGCATGGTGCATGCGTGCATCCATATGCTGGGACTGACGCCGGACGCACGCCGGCTGTTCGATCTGGCGGGCGAGGCGTTGGCCAGGCAAGCGTGGTGACCGTGGCAAGCGTGGCGCACGCGGCGCATCCGTGCCGCCGCGCATCGCCGGGTGAAAAGCCGGGTTCGTCGGGGCCCAGGCTTGCTCAGAACTGCCAGCGCACTTCGATGCGGCCGGTATGGTCGCGGTTGGCGCTGGCATATTGGCCCGCGTAGGCCAGGCCGATGGTCGCGCCGCGGCTGACGGCCAGGTCCGCGCCCAATTCCACCAAGGCGGCGTCGCGGCTGATCGCCGCACCGGTGACGGTGAAGGCCTGGCCCGCATCGAAGGCCAGGCGCGAAGTCGGCGTCAGGTCGCCAAACGCGTGACGCCAACCCAGGCCGGCCGAAATGGAACCGGCCAGCGTGCCCAACGTCACGGCCTGCTTGCCGCGCAGGCCGAGCGTGGTGGTGGTGGTGTCGTTCTTGCTCGATTCGCCGGACAGGGCCGCGCTGCCGCCGGATTCGCTGAAGCCGCGCACGCGCTGCCCCGCCCAGGCCACGCCGGCATACGGCTCCAGCGTCAGGCCGTCGGTGACGCCAAACGCGTAACCCAGTTCAGTGAACACCTGCGTCGTGTTGCCGCCGTAGTCTGCCGACAGCCTCTGGTCCAGTCCGCCCCCGCCGATCTGGCGGCGGGTCTGGATGTCGTGCCAGGAATACGCCGCGCCCGCCATCAGGTTGAGCTTGCCCGCGCCGACCGAGAAAGCCTTGCCGCCGTAGACGATGGCGCTGTAGCTGGAAACATCGGCGCGCGAGGCCAGGTCGTTCACCGTCAGGCGCGAATCTGTGTACCCGACCGCGCCGCCCAGGCGCCAGCCGCCGCCCACCGCGCCATCCGCGCCTGCGAACACGCCGCCCGTGTGCTGGCGCGCCGAGGCATTGCCGCCGCTGGCGCCGATGCTTTGCCAGTTACCGATCAATTGCGCCCAGGCCGGACGCGCCTGCGATGCCGGCAGGGTCGACGCCAACGGTGCCGCGTCGCTGACGCCCGCGGCGGCGGTCGGCGCCCCCGACGTGCTGCCCGCGGCCAGGTTGCCACGCAGTTGATCCAGCGGCGTGTTGCGCACGGCGCTGGTCAGATTGTTCAGGCCCGAGGCCACGGTGGCATGCGCCTCGCCCGACAGGCCGGCGAAAAAGCCTTGCGGGGCGCCGACCGGCAGCCCGATGGCCGCGCCGTAGACGATGTTCGACGCCGGCATCGATTCGACCGCATTGGCCGCGGCGCGGGCGTTGCGCCCGGACACCAGATCGGCAAAACGCAATGGCGTGCCACCGGTACCGGGGTCGACCGGCGTGCCGGGATTGACGGGTGCCCCCGGATTGACGGGATCAACGGGCGTGACCGGGTCCACCGGCGGCACCAGCGTGCGCGTCAGCGTCAGCGTCACCTGCTTGTCGTCGGCCGAATAAGACAGCGACGGCGTCAGGTAGGCCAGGTCGCTGGTCACCCCGGTGAAGCGCGATCCGGTAAAGGTGCCACCCGCGGTCAGGACGACCTGGCTGAAATGTTCGTTGTAGGTGCCGGGCTGCGCCGCCACCTCGACGGTGGCGCCCGACAGGGCCGCCTGGCCGCTGACATTCAGCCGGTCCATGGCGGTCGGCGTGGCGCGCACGGTATAGATGCCGGTCGTCCCGAAAGTGAGATTGCCGCTGAGGGCCACCGTGGCCATCGAGCCGCCCGAGAGCTGCAGGCGGTTGCCACCCATTGTGCCGAATGCCACGTCGCCCAGGGTCGTGGAACCCTGCGCCAGCACCAGGGTACTGCCGGTGCCCGACAGCGAGATGGCAACGCCACGAGCGCCGGTCCCGTCCAGGCCCGCGATGATCGTGCCCTGTTGCGTGACCACCGTGTCATTGCCGGACGCCTGCACGCCAATGCCTCCCAGGCCAAAGAGCGTCGGATCGCCCGACCCGGCGTTGCCACCGCGGATTTCCCCCTGATTGAGCAGACGCTGGTTGTCGCTGGCCAGCACGACGCCCGTACCACCGTCGCCGCCGCGGTTGAGCAGGCTGACCGACGCGTGATTGCTGTCCAGCGTGACTACCCGCCCACTGCCGCCCCCGCCGCCGCCCCAGATCTGCCCGCGATTGACCAGTTCTGCACCGGCCGCTCCCGCAACCACGCCAGCGCCGCCTTGTCCGCCCCGCGCGCTGGACAGGTCAGGAACGGGATTGGGCACGGCGCCCCAGTCGATGAGCCCACCGCCCCCGCCCCCACCGCCGAGGATAAGCCCCTGGTTGTCCAGTTGCTGCGCGCCGGCGCCCGATAGCTGCACCCCGACACCGCCGCCACCGCCCATGGAGGTGAGCCCGAGCATCGACTGGACGATGACCAGACCGGCGCCGCCACCGCCGCCGCCGACCCAGGAGGAGGAAGCGTTCACGGTCACCACCGGCGCCTGACGGCCCGGTTGCCCAGCCCCCCCCGACCCGAACACGTCACCGCCGCTGTTGCCAATCGAGCCCCCGCTGACCCCGGTCCCGCCCTCTCCCGGCTGGCCGAACGCGGCGCCGCCATTGCCCACCAGGGACGGTCCGCCAAATGCGCTGCCGCCAAGCATCCCGCCCGCGCCATTGCCCCCTGCGCCCGCGGCGAAAGCAGGCGCCGCACTGTACAGCGCGGCGGTAAGCGCCAGCACGAGCGGCAAGGGGCGGGAACAGAATGTGGTCATGGCGAAGGTCCAGTACATCAACGATTCCGATCAGTAACACCAGGGCCAAAAGAGTTCCAAGCCAACGCGCAGAAACCTGATTCGCGCCGTCCCAGGGTGGAAATCCTTCTGTACCTATAATCCCCACTGAACCACCGGCTCCTCCGACCGTTCAAATGGCCCTGACGCGGCGGTCTGGCAAGCGATAACGACACCTATCCGGAGACCCTGGCATGCCCCCTCTCTCTCCCGCCATCGAATGGGCCTGGCGACGCCATTGGACAATGGTGCGCTGCATGATGATCCTGCTGTGCAGCCTGCTCCTGGCACCCGCGGCCCAGGCCTTTGACCGCCAGGCAGAGACCCAGCGCTACCGCCAGTGGGTCAAGGACTTCGAACACGACCTGACCCAGCTGGCCGCGGTGCGCGACCCCAGCGATGCCGATATCGAACGCCTGTTCGCCAATACCGTCGTACCGTCGTCACGCGCCGTGGCCTTCGTGCGGCAACTGGCTGCGCAGCCGGGCGGCTCGGCGTCGGGCGGCATCGCCTTTCGCGGTGCCGCGCGCCTGACCATCGGCGTCTTGCGCCAGGCCGTGGTGGCCGGCGATGGCGGGCCCTACATCGATACGCCGCCGGGCAAGCCGCCCCTGACGCTGCGCGCCTGGTACTTGCACATCGACGGCGGCGGCAGGCTGGAACGGCTGTTCAACGACCCTGAACGTCTCAAGCCCTATCACCTGCCGCCGGACGGCACGCTGGAGCGCGATGCCTATCCGTTCCTGGTGTTCGACGACGGCCCGCGGTTGCGGCTGGGCGCCATCACCCGGGAATTCTGGGACGTGGTGCGCTTTATGGACAACGCGCAACATGGCTGATCCGATGCGTGACCTGACTTTCAGGCTGGCCCCGGCGCTGGCCGCCACGCTGCTCGCGCTTGTCCCGACGCCGAGCTGGGCCGCCTGCCCGCCGCTCACCGCGCCGTTCAACACCGACCCTGCCGCCGAAGGCCTGCGCGCCCAGCCCCTGGCGTTGCTCCTGGACGGCGAAGGCATCCTGCTGGGCCTGCGCGGTGAACGCGTGCCGGCCCGCAGTGAATTGATCTCGGTCGCCAACGACGGCGACCCCACCCCGCGCTTCTGGACCGAGGCCGTGGACTGGCGCGTCTACGCCAGCGCCGCCGGGCAGCCGGCCACCGCCGTGCTGCAACGCGACGCGGATGGCCGCCTGTGCCGCATCGACCGCAACGAGATCGTGCGCGGCCGTCTGCTGGATGCCGGCGGCTACCGGCTGGCCTATGACGCCCAGGGGCGCCTGTCCGCCTACGCCGAGTTTTCGCCCGGCCACCACCTGGTGCGCCAGGCCTGCGTGACCCGCGATGCGCACGGCGCCATCAACGCCGTGTACGCCGATCAGTGCGACGCCACGCCCACGCGCCCCGTCTATTTCGTTCGCGGCGACGACGGCCAGCTGCTGCGCACCATCGACCTGCGCGCCGGCACGGCCGGCGCGGTGGTGCGTGACTTGAATGCGGATGGCACGGTGCGCGCCCTGTACCGCTCGCGGCCCGATCCCGACCGGCCCGACGCGCTGCTTACCTACGCCGTGCCGCCTTCGAAGGCGGACCGCGTGCTGGCGGTGCCGGCCGGTGCCTCGCCCATCGTCACCACCGAGGTCCCCGACGAGCCTTGGCGCGTGGTGCGCGTGCCAGCCGACACGCTCGACGACGACGCCTTGCCCTCTTGGGACCCCGCCGTGCAGACCGTGCTGCTGCAAGGCCGCAGCAACGCGCAGGGCCAGGTCGTGCTGGCGCCTGAGCAGATCGCGCCGTTTCACCAGGCGCTGCGCGAAACACCCGGCCGGGTGTTCCTGTATGTGCATGACATGACCCGCTTCCTGCCGGTCACGGCGCTCGGTGACAAGACCTGGCAAGCGTGCATCGACCCGTCACGGCGCGACGCCCAGGCCTGCGAATAGAGTCTGGGGGTTCGCGTCAGACCGCCTGGGTTTCGACCGTCAGGTGCGACAGCCCGGTGATATGCGCCAGCCGAGCCTTGTAGTACGCGCTGTCGCGAGGCTGGCGCACCGCCAGCGACACGATCGCCGCGAAATGGCCCGGCCCGACCTGCCATACGTGCAGGTCGGCGATCTGGCAATCACCCGCCCGTAACGCCTGGTCGATCTGCCGGCGAATTTCACCGCCTTCGACCGGCGCGTCCAGCAGCACATTGCCCGCGTCCCGGATCAACGACCACGACCAGCGCGCGATCACCACGGCGCCGACCACGCCCATCGCCGGGTCGGCCCATTGCCAGCCGTAACTGCGCCCGGCCAGCAGCGCACCGATGGCGAGCACCGAGGTCAGTGCGTCGGCCAGTACGTGGACGTAGGCGGCGCGGAAGTTGTTGTCGTGGCCGGATTTGGCGTGGGCGTGCGCGTTTTCCTGGCTGTGGGCATCATGTTCGTCGTGGACGTGCACGTCGGCATGAGCGTGGTTATCCTCGTGAGCATGGCCGTGCTTGTCATCATGGGCGTGCCCATGATCATGCGAATGCGCCTGCGACCGCGCATGGGCATGCCCATGTCCATGATGCGCCCCATGCGACCCACGCAGCAGCCACGCCGACACCAGGTTCACCGCCAGGCCCGCGGCTGCCACGGCAATGGCTTGATCAAAGTCGATATCCACCGGATTGGCCAGCCGGACCACGCTTTCCCAGCCGATGAACAGCGCAATCAGCGCCAGGACCACGGCGCTGGCAAAGCCCGCCAGGTCGCCCAGCTTGCCGGTGCCAAACGTGAAGCGCGGATTCCTGGCCTGCCGGCGCGCGTAACCGTAGGCCAGCGCCGTGATGAGCATTGCCCCCGCGTGCGTGGACATATGCCAGCCGTCGGCGACCAGCGCCATCGACCCGTAAAGATTGCCAGCAATGATTTCGACAACCATCATGGCGGCAGTCAGCGCAATTACGAACCACACTCGGCGTTCGTTGCGTTGGTGGTCCTGGCCCAGGAACAAGTGATCGTGAGTGGTGGAGGGATGCATGGGAGGCTCCTGGTGTCCGCGACGCCCCGCCCGGAAAACGGGCGCGCCGCGCGTGGGGACGGCTGCCAGGTCAGCGGCAGCCGCTATTTCAGGTAGGCCCGGATCACGTCCATCATTTCCGCCGCGCCCTGCTCGCGCTCTGCCTCGGTCGCCGCATGAACGACGTGCTCGTCCAGGTGCCCCTGCATGACTTCGGCCGTCAGGCCGTTGAGCGCGCCGCGGGCGGAGGCCAGTTGGCGCAGGACTTCGCCGCAGGCCGTTTCGGCCTCCAGCGCCCGCTCCAGGCCGTCCAGCTGGCCCCGGATGCGGCGCACGCGCGCAATCAGCTTTTCCTTCTGGCGGATGGTGTGTGCCATGGTCTACCTGTTCAATATAATATGGGGGACTATATTATGCTAGTCCCAAAAAACCTGCAATTCCCAGGGCAATGGCCGGCCATCGTTGGGGCGGGCCTGAGCCCGCCCCCATTTTCCATCAGAACCGGTAACGCACGTCCAGCATGCCCGAGTGCTGCTGGTTGCCTTCGCCAAACTGGCCGCCGTAGCTCACACCCACGGTGGTGCGCTTGCTGACCGCCATGTTCACGCCCAGCTCGACCAGCGCGGCATCGCGCGCGATCGGCACGCCGTTGGTGGTGAAGGACTGGCCGCCCTGCACGAACGACATCGTGCTGGCCGGATCGACGTCGCCGAAGGCATGGCGCCAGCCCAGCGTGCCGAACAGCTGGCCCTGCGCGCCGGCGCTGTCGAAGGCGCTGCGCGCGTGCAGGCCGAGCGTGGTGGTGGTGACGTTGTTGCGGCCGGCATCGCCGCGCAGTGCGGCGTCGCCGCCCGACTCGGTGAAGCCCTGCGTGCGCAGGCTGCTGAAGCCGGCGCCCACGAATGGTTCCAGCGTGACGCGGTCGGTCAGCGGCATGGCGTAGCCGAGCTCGCCGAACACCTGGCTGGTGTTGCCGTCGTAGTCGGCCTTCAGCGTCTGCGGCAGGCCGGCGGCGTTCGCGTAGCGCTGGGTCTTCATGTCGTGCCAGGTGTAGGACGCGCCCAGGCTCAGATTGAGCTTGGCGCTGCCGGCGTCGAACGCCTTGCCGCCATAGACGGTCACGCTGTAGCTGTCGGCCTGCGAGCTGGACGCGCGGTCGCCGGTGCGGCTGCGGCTGTTGGCAAAGCCCAAGGCCCCGCCCAGGCGCCAGCCGCCGCCGACGGCCACATCGCCGCCCACGGACACGCCGCTGTCGCTCTGCGTGGTGCGGGCCGCGTTGCCGTTGCCGCTCAGCGAGCTCCAGTTGCCAAAGACCTGCGCCCACAGCGGCTGCGCCGACGATTGCGGCAAGGCGGCCGCGTTGCCCAGGCCCAGTTGGGCAGTGGGCACGCCAGGCAGCATGCCTGCCGCCAGGTTGGCGCGCAGGCGGTTCATCGGCACCTGCACGAAGGTGTTGGCCACCCCCTGCGCCACCGACACGTTGGTCGCGTGGGCCTCGCCGGACAGGGCGTTGAAGACATCGAGCGGCTCACCGGTGGACAGGTTCAACACGCGAAGGCGCAATGGGCTATTGGCAGGCAGGCTTTGCAGCGCATCCGCCACCGAACGCTGGTTGCTGGTGACGGCAACGTCGGCGAACTGGATCGGACGCGTGCCGCCGCCGCTCTCGCCATTGCCGCCATTGCCGTTTCCGTTGTTGCCGCCCGTGCCGCCGTTGCCGGTGTCCGGCACCTGTTTGAGCTGCATCGACAGGTCCACCTGGTTCGCGCCATACGCCAGCGACGGCGTCAGGAAGGCCAGGTTGCTGGACACATCGCCAAAGCGGCCTTGCACGCCCGCGCCCGCGGTCAGGATCGTATAGGTCGTGGACGGCGCATAGGAGCCGTTCTGGCCCACGTGCAGCACCGAGCCGGCCAGGCTGGCGATGCCGCCGACATGAACGGCGCTGTGCTGGCCATCGGCCGTCGCGGCCACGCGCAGCGACGAGCCCGGCTGCATGCTCAGGTTGCCCTGTACGTTCAACGTGCCAAACGGCGTGGCGGCATTGCCCGGCGCCAAGGTGGCGCCCCCGCCCAGCATCAGATGGTTCAGCGTGCCGGTGCCCGACACCGTGTTGTCCTGCGCGGTCGTGATCACCGTGCCGCCGAGCTTGCCGTCGACCTGCAGCCCGCCCGTCGACATCAGCGTCGTGCCGGTGAACGCGCTGCTGTCGCCCGTCAGGGCCAGCGTGCCGGCGCCCACCTTGAAGACCGAGCCCGTGCCGGCGAATGCCCCCGCGAACGTCGAATCGGTCGCGCGGTTGAAGGTCAGGCTGCCGTTGTTGATGACGGTGCCGCCCAGCGTGCCGCTGTTGGCGCCGTCGCCGACCTGCAGCGAACCCGAGGCGATGGTGGTGATGCCGGTGAACGTGCTGTTGCCCGTCAGCACCAGCGTGCCGGTGCCTTCCTGGCGCAGGTTGCCCGAGCCCGAAATGGCGCCGTCGTAGACCACGCGATCGCTGCGCTTGAAGGCCAGCGTGCCGCCGGCCTGGACGTCGGCGTTGCCGGCGATGCTGCCCGACGTGGCGCCATCGCCCACCTGCAGCTTGCCCGCGGCCACGGTGGTGGAGCCCAGGTAGGTGTTGGCGCCGGTCAGCACCAGCGTGCCCGCGCCCAGCTTGGTCAGGCCGCCGTTGCCCGACAGCGATTGCGACACCGTGAAGGTGTTGGCGACGTCGGCAATGTCCAGCCCGCCGCCCGCCGTGCCCAGCGAGATCGCGCGGGCCGTGTTCTGGAAGGCCGTGCCGGTGACGCGCAGCGTGCCGCCCTGGAAGTCCAGGCCGCCCAGGGCCGTGCCCAGGTTGGCATCGGACGACACCGACAGCGTGCCCGCGGACAAGCGCGTCTGGGCGTAGCTGTTGGCGCCGTTGAGCACCAGCGTGCCCGCGCCCGTCTTGTTCAGGCCATTGCCGGCGATGGTGTTGTCCAATGTCGTGGTCCAGCCCGCCGACGGCGCGCTGCCGTCGCCCACGCGCACCTCGCTCAATGCACCGGCAGACGGCGCCACCAGGTTGAGCGCGTCGCCGTTCAGGCGGTAGCCATCGGCGATGAACTGCGCACCGCTGGCGTCGACATCGCCCTGCGCCGCATCCACCGTGACCGTGCCCGGTGCGCCGCCGAAGATGGCAAAACCGTTCGAGGGCGAGAACGCCGAGGTCAAGGCGGCCGTGGCGTCCGTCCAGTTGGCGCTGGTGCGGGACCAGGTGCCGGACCCGCCACCGAACTGCGAGGGCGTGGCCTGCCTGTCGGCGTTCCAGATGTTGAGCATCAGGTTGCCTGAATTGATCAGGTTGACCTGCTTGGCGGAACCCAGGTACTGCACGGTCTGCCCGGCCGGCAAGCCGGTGATACCGTTGTTGGCTATTGTCAGCGCCCCGGCGTAGTCGAACAGGCGATACACCCCGACGCCGAAGCCGCCCGCGTCGTTGGCATTGAGCTGGGCGCCGTTCAGGGTCAGGTCACCATTGACCTGCACACTGTGGCCCGCGCCGGCCGCGCCGGAAGTGCCCGGCGCGCCGAAGGAATAATCCATCTGGCTGCCCGATGCCAGCGTCAGATTGCCATTGATGGTGAAGGTGCCGCCAGGCGCCCCCGGCGTCAGGCGGCCGCCGGACTGCACGGTGACGTTGCCGAGCACCTGGCCGAAGCCGCCGATCGACGCACCGCTGGCCACGGTGACCGCGCTTTGCAGGATGGCGCCGGCATTGGCAGATGCGCCCCCCACCCACAGGGTGCCGCCGTTCACCTGGGTCGGGCCGGAATAGATATTGACGCCGTTCAGGGTCAGGGCGGCGGCCGTATTCTTGGTCAAGCCGCCAATGCCGGTAATCATGCCGTCGTAGGCGCCGGCGCCAAGCGTCAGTGTGTCGGCCCCAAGGGTCACCACGCTGCCGACGGCGCCGTCCAGCTTGCCGAAACTGACATTCGAGGCCGCCGAAAGGTCGAGCAGGCCCTGGGCCCCCACCGTCACTGGGGACACGGCCGCCAGGCTGCCCATCCCGCTCAGCGCCAGTATGCCGGACTGGATCTCGACGCCGCCCGTGAAGGTATTGATGCCGGTGAGGGTCTGCTTCAGCAGTCCGGTCTTGATCAAGCCGCCCGTGCCGTCGATCATGCCGCCAAAGACCGCCGCGCTCGTGTTCTGCAGCGTCAACGTATTGGCGCCCAACGACACCACGCCTCCCGAGCCGGCCAGGCCGTTGACGGTCTGGCCGGAGCCGCTCGAGATATCCAGCACCGCCCCCGCGTTCAACGTCACGCGCGACGATCCGGCCAGCGAACCGCCCGGCGCGACCCGCAGGACGCCGGCCTCGATGGCGGTGTTGCCCTGGTGATTGAGCGTGGCGGCAATCGACAGCGTGCCGCTCCCTTGTTTGGACAGGTCGCCCGTGCCGGACATCATGCCCGCATAGGTGCCATTGGCCGCGCTGGAAAAGACGACCGTGCCGTTATTGACGAACGAACCTCTCAGGCTGTTGGCATCCCCCTTCAGCGTGGCGCCCGACATGACCGTCGTCCCGCCAGCGTAGTCGTTCGAGCCGGTCAGCGTGACCACACCGGTGCTCGCCACCGTCAGGCGGCCACTGCCGGTCAACAGGCCCGACAGCGTGAAGTCCTGGTTGCCGCCCGCCGTCAGCCCGCCAGCCCCGAGCACGAAGGTATTGCCCACCGACACGCCCGCGCTCGACGCGCCGACGCCCCCGCCGGCCGCCGAGATCTGGCCGGTGCCCAGGCCGCCGCTGTTGTCGACCAGCACCGTGCCGCCATTGAGCGCAATCGTGCTGCCCGCGGGCAGCAGCGCACCGCCCGACAGGCTCCACGTGCCGCCGGTCACGGTCAGGCTGTTGAAATTCACGTAGGTGCCGGCGGTGACAGAGGTCGTCAGGCCGCGGTTGGCGGTATCGGCGAACCTCAGCGAGTTGGAGCCGCCCGCGCCGCCATCCACGGTACCGGGCGCCGCGAACGTCAGCCCCGGCACCGCGGCGACCGTGATGGGAATCGTCGCGCCGCTCAGGCCAGGGGCGCCGATCGACGAGCCGGACTCCGCCACAAAGAGGTTGTTGCTGTTCGCGCCCATCGACACGCTGCCGTTGATGATGCCGGCGTTGGTGAACCGATTGCTCGAGCCCGTGGCCGCTTCGAAGGCAACGCGGCCGGTGACGGTCCCGGTGGCGCCGTTGGTGAAGTTGGCCACGCCGCCGCCGTAGATCGCCACGGCCGCGATATCCGCGCCGGCCCGGGTGCCGTTGGCGAGGACCTTGGCGGAGATGGTGCCGTTGTTGGTGACGATGGTCTGGCCGCCCTCGCCGTTGTGGACGGCCAGCGCCATGCCCGTCAGGTCGGCCATTTGCGCCGAGTAGCTGTCGGTGCCCGAACCCCGGATCAATCCGGAGGCTTCGTTGCGTACGTTATAGATGCTGAACCCGGGCGTCGACGCTTCGGGCAGGCCGAGCACCAGGCCCGACGACAGGGCGGACAGGCCGTCGCCCAACACGTGCGCGTCGATCTTGCCGAGGTTGGTCACGGACAGATTGCTGCCTTGCAATAGCATGGCCGTGCCGCCCGTGCCCAGCAGGACGCCTACCGAGCCGCTTTCGCTCAGTGACACGCTCAAGTTGTTGACCGCGTTGGAGTAATAAGGCATCAAGGGATTGGCCGACGTGGTGCACGTTACCGTCAGACCCGCCGTGGAGCACGCCGCCAGGGACGCAGGCCCCCAACCTGCCAGACCCAGGCCCAGGGCCGCGGCGACCGCGTGCAAGCGCCACCGCACCGGTGCGTACACCGCCGCTGGCGCCGCGCCCCCGCGCGGCTGGGCCGCCAGTTCCGACACGGGCTGCCACATGCGCATAGCGCGGTTCCATACCAAGCGGTACACGTGATTCAAGGCCTGATCCTCCTGGGGTGCGGCAATCGATGCTGGGGCGTTCGCGACGCGAAATGACAATGGGCGGCGACGGCGATAGCGCCATCGGCTTGCGCCAGGGGCGTGACTATAACGCCTTGCAATTATTTTTTACAATTTGGCTTGCAAACAGGGCTAACGCCCCCCCCGGGCATGCCACTGCAGGCGGATGCCGGGGTGATCGCGTCACCAATCCTACCGGTGAGTAACATGCAAGCCGAATCGGTTCCCTGCCGCAAAAAGCCCTCGGCCGATGGCGCGCTGGCGCGCGGCATCGGCCGACATGGCTATCTCTGTATCGGCAGGGGTGTGCCCGCCACCCCGCCGGGGGGGTCAGGCGGCCTGCCGCGCCGCCGCCGCGTCCGGGTCCCAGCGGCGGCCCGGTACCGCGGCCAGCAGCGCGCGGGTGTAGGGATGCGCGGGGGCCGCGAAGACCTCCGCGCAGGGCCCTTGTTCGACCACCTGGCCGTTCTTCATGACGGCGATGTGGTCGCAGACCTGCGCGGCCACGCGCAGGTCGTGGGTGATGAAGACGATGGACAGGCCCAGTTGTTCGCGCAGGCGGGCCAACAGGGCCAGCACCTGGGCCTGCACCGACACATCCAGCGCCGATACCGGTTCGTCGGCGATCAGCACCCGCGGCCGCATCGCCAGCGCCCGGGCCAGCCCGACACGCTGGCGCTGGCCGCCGGAAAACTCGTGCGGATAGCGGCGCAGGGCGTCCGGCGACAGGCCCACCAATTCGAACAATTCGCGCGCCTGCGCCCAGGCCTCGCGCCGCGCCATGCCATGCACGATGGGGCCGCGCGCCACGATCTCGCCCACGCGCTGGCGCGGGTTCAAGGAACCGTAGGGGTCCTGGAACACCATCTGCACGCGCCGCGCGTGCTCGCGCCGGGCGCGGCTGCCTTTGAACGTCACGGTGTCGCCGGCCAGCGTGATGGCGCCGGCATCGGGCGCCAGCAAACCCAGCAGGGTGCGCGCCAGGGTCGACTTGCCCGAACCGCTTTCACCGACGATGCCCAGCGTGCTGCCTTCGCGCAGCGCCAGCGTCACGTCGTCCAGTGCCTGCGTGACGCGGCCCGGCTGGCCGAACCAGCCGCGCTTGCGATAGGTCTTGGACAACGCCTGGGTGGTCAGGATATTGGGTGCATCCGCCGCCACGGCTTGCCGGCTGGCGACGGGTGCCAGCGGCGGCACGGCGGCGATCAGTGCGCGGGTGTAGGGATGGCGCGGGCGTTCGAGCACCTCGTCGGCCGCACCGCTTTCCACCAACACGCCGCGCTGCATGACGGCAACGCGGTCGGCAATTTCCGCCACCACGCCAAAGTCGTGCGTGATGAACAGCACCGCGGTGC
Organism: Achromobacter sp. 1014246743; assembly: GCF_059760725.1. Classification (NCBI taxonomy): domain Bacteria; kingdom Pseudomonadati; phylum Pseudomonadota; class Betaproteobacteria; order Burkholderiales; family Alcaligenaceae; genus Achromobacter; species Achromobacter sp. 1014246743. Next base: position 47,302 of record NZ_JCBANA010000018.1, on the reverse strand, counting down.
CGCGACGCCGCTGCAAGTCGTGAATCAGGTGCAGGATCTGCGCCTGCGTGGTGACGTCCAGCGCGGTGGTCGGCTCATCGGCGATCAGCAGCGCGGGCTCCAGGGCCAGCGCCATGGCGATCATGGCGCGCTGGCGCTGGCCGCCAGACAGTTCGTGCGGGTAGGCGCCCAGCGCATGCGCCGGATCCGGCAGGCGCACGGATTCCAGCAGTTCCAGCGTGCGACGGCGGATCTCGCCACCCGCCAGGCGGGTATGGGTGCGGAACACTTCGGCAATCTGGTCGCCGATGGTGCGCAAGGGGTTCAGCGCCGTCATCGGTTCCTGGAAGATCATGCCGATGCGATGGCCGCGCAGGCGCCGCAGCGCGTCAGGAGGCAGGCGCAGCAGGTCCTGCCCTTGCCACAGCACCTGGCCGCCGCTGGCGCGCACGCCCTGCGGCAACAGGCCCAGGATGGCGCCCGCGGTCAGCGACTTGCCGGATCCGCTTTCGCCGACCACGCAGACGATTTCGCCGGCGTTCACCGACAGGGACAGGTCGTGCAGCGCGTGCGGGCGGTCGGCGCCCGCCGGCAGGTCGACGGTGAGGTTCTGGATGCGGAGCAATTCGGTCATGAGACCGCCGATGGTAAGACGCTGCGGGCGCACGCCTAACGACCGTTCGGCGATAAGCAAATCACCGCTCGGAATCCGCATATCGACATGCGGAAAACGTCCTTCTGGTCGCCGCCTCAACTGCTTAGGATCAGTGTTTTGCATACCCGGCGCCCCGGCGCCCCGCGTTTCCTCTTCGCATTCTCTCTTTCCGCCCCCATGTCCCTATCCCCTTCCGAGACCGCCTCGACGGCGCCGGTTCGCGTTGCCGTCGACGTCGGCGGCACGTTTACCGACATCGTCCTTGAACAAGAACCCCGCCGCTGGTCCACCAAGCTGCTGACCACGCCCGACACGCCCGAAACCGCCGTGCTGCAAGGCATCGAAGCGCTGCTGGACCAGGCCGGGCTGGCCTGGCCGCAGGTCAGCCTGCTGATCCTGGGCACCACCCTGGCCACCAACGCGCTGATCGAACGCAAGGGCGCGCGCACCGCGCTGCTGACGACGGCCGGCTTTCGCGACCTGGTCGAAATCGGCCTGGAAGACCGCTTTGCGCAGTACGACATCTTCCTGGACAAGCCCGAACCGCTGGTGCCGCGCCCCTGGCGCCATGGCATCACCGAACGCGTGGACGCCCACGGCCAGGTGCTGACGCCGCTGGACGAAGCCCAGGTGGTGGCGCTGGCCGGCGAGCTGACCCGAGCCGGCGTCGAAAGCGTGGCCGTCTGCCTGCTGCACAGCTACGCCTACCCCGACCACGAACGCCGCATCCGCGAGCTGCTGCGCGAACATGCTCCGCAGCTGTGGGTGTCGCTGTCGTCCGACGTGTGCGCCGAAATCCGCGAATACCCGCGCCTGTCCACCGTCAGCGCCAATGCCTATGTGCAGCCCCAGGTGTCCGGCTACCTGCGTCGCCTGAACGAGGCCGCGCGCCAACGCGGCCTGCGCGGCGAGCCGTTCCTGATGACGTCCGGCGGCTCGATCGCCACCTTGCAGACTGGCGTGGACGAACCCGTGCGCCTGGTGGAATCCGGCCCGGCCGGCGGCGCGATCCTGGCGCAGCACATCGCCGAGCAGACCGGCGCCGCCCGCGCGCTGTCGTTCGACATGGGCGGCACCACCGCCAAGATCTGCTACATCGACGACTTTGAACCACAGGTGAGCCGCAGCTTCGAATTCGGCCGCGTGCACCGCCACCTGAAGGGCTCCGGCCTGCCTATCCGCATCCCGGTCATCGAGATGGTCGAGATCGGCGCGGGCGGCGGCTCGATCGCGCGCGTCAACCACCTGGGCGTGGTGCAGGTCGGCCCCGACAGCGCCGGCTCGTCGCCCGGCCCGGCCGCCTACGGCAACGGCGGCGAACTGCCGACGGTGACCGATGCGCACGCCTTGATCGGCACCGTCACCCCCGACCGCTTCGCCGTGGGCAAGGTCAGCCTGCAGCCCGAACGCGCACGCCACGCCATCGAGACCCACCTGGCCGCGGCCGCCGGCCTGGACGGCCCGCAGGCCGCGCAGGCCATCATCGACGTGGTGACCGAGAACATGGCCAACGCCGCACGCGTACACGCATCGGAACTGGGCAAGGCCGCCGAGGAACACACGTTGATCGCCTTTGGCGGCGCGGCGCCCCTGCATGCCGCGCGGCTGGCGCGCAAGCTGGGCATCGGCCGCGTCATCATCCCGGAATCGGCCGGCGTGGGCTCGGCGGTGGGCTTCCTGTGGGCGCCCATTGCCTACCAGGCGGTGCGCAGCTTTCATCAACGCCTGGCCACGATCGACCACGCTGCCGTGCAGCGCCTGCTGGACGAACTGACCGCGGGGGTGGACACCGTCGTGCGCCGCGCCGCGCCCGATGCGCCGCTCACCCACAAGCGCGTGGTGTTCATGCGCTACAGCGGCCAGGGCCACGAGATCCCCGTCGACCTGCCGGACGGTCCCTTCGATGCCGCCGCCAGCCGCCAGCTGGACGTCGCGTTCGCCGAACGCTATGCACAGCTCTATGGCCGCAGCCTGCCGCACGTGGCGCCCGAAACCGTCAGCTGGTCGGTCGCCGCCCAGGCCGGCGCGCGCCGCGAGCGGCCGCGCGACCACATCGCCAGCGGCCCGGCCACCGCGGCGCGCTCGTCCGGCACGCGCGCGCTGTACGACTTCGAGCAGAACCGCTGGGCCGACGTGCCCACCTATGAGCGCCAGGCGCTGGACGCGCAGCAGAAGCTGAGCGGCCCCGCGCTGGTCGTCGAAGACGAGACCACCACCTTTGTGCCCTCGGGCTTCGAGGCGCGGCGCAGCCGGCTCGGCTCGCTGGTGCTGGACGACATCCAGGCGGCCTCCGCGCCGCGCGCCGGAAAGGAACACGCAGCATGAGTACGCAACAACACACGCCCCAGGAACGCATCCGCTTCCAGCTGGCCTGGAACCGCCTCTTGTCGGTGGTGGAAGAACAGGCCCAGGTCCTGATCCGCTCGGCCTTCGGCACCGCCACGCGCGAAGCGGGTGACCTGTCCGCCGGCGTCTTCCTGCCGGATGGGCGGATGATCGCCCAGGCCGTCACCGGCACGCCGGGCCACGTCAACGCCATGGCCGAGTCGGTCAAGCACTTCCTGAAAGTGTTCCCGCCCGACACGCTGAAAGACGGCGACGTGCTGCTGACCAACGACCCCTGGAAAGGCACCGGCCACCTGTTCGACATGACCATGGTGTCGCCGGTGTTCCACGACGGCGCGCTGGTGGCGCTGTTTGCCTCGACCCTGCACGTGATCGACATCGGCGGCATCGGCAGCAGCGCCGACGGGCTGGAGGTCTATCACGAAGGCCTGTTCCTGCCGATCCTGCGGTTCTTCCACCAGCACCAGGTCGACCCCGGCGTGCTGGCCATCATCCGCGCCAACGTGCGCGAACCCGAACAGGTCGAAGGCGACCTGTATGCGCTGGTGGCCTGCAACGATATCGGCGGACGACGCCTGAAGTCGCTGCTGACGGAATTCCGGCTGGCCGACCTGGACGCGCTGGGCGGCTACATCATCGAGCAATCGGCCAGGGCGATGCGCGAGGCGATCGCGCAATGGCCCCAGGGCACCTGGCACAACACGCTGGTGATCGACGGCTACGACGCGCCCATCACGCTGGAGGCCAGCGTCACCGTGCAGGCCGGCAAGATCCTGGTGGACTTCGACGGCACCTCGCCCAGCGTCACGCGCGGCATCAACGTGGTCAAGGCCTACACCGACGCCTACACCTCGTTCGGCATCCGCTGCCTGATCGGCGCCGACGTGCCCAACAACGCCGGCTCGCTGTCGCTGGTGGAGGTGTCCGCGCCCGAAGGCTCCATCCTGAACGCGCGCTTTCCCGCCGCGGTCACCGCCCGCCACATCATCGGGCAGATGCTGCCCGACGTGGTCTTCGGCGCCCTGCGCCAGGCCCGCGCCGACCAGGTGCCCGCCGAAGGCGCCTCGTCGCTGTGGAACCTGCACCTGGTGGGCGGCGAGCCGCTGGCCGGCGCCACGCAGGCAGAACAACAAAGCCTCTTGGCCGGCCGGCGTTTCAATGCCACCAGCTTTTCTACCGGCGGCACCGGCGCGCGGCCCGGCAAGGATGGCCTGTCGGTCACCTCCTACCCCAGCGGCGTGCGCAACGTGTCGCTTGAAATCCTGGAAAGCGCCAACCCGCTGGTGTTCGAGCAAAAGGAATACCGCCAGGATTCCGGCGGCCCGGGCACGGTACGCGGCGGCCTGGGCCAGACTATCGTGGTGCGCCACGCCGATCCGCAGGCCGGCATGATCATCGCCGCCGCCTTTGACCGCGTGGTGCATCCGGCCCGCGGCGCGCTCGGCGGCCAGGCCGGCGCGGGCGGCAAGCTGGAGCTGTCGTCCGGCGCCGTGCTGCGCGCCAAGGGCCGCCAGCTGATTCCGGCTGGCGAACGCCTGGTGGTGCACACCCCCGGCGGCGGCGGGCTGGGCGATCCTGCCGAACGCCCCGACGCCCGCCTGCAACGCGACGTGCAGTACGGCCTGGTCAGCGCCGCGCAGGCCGAAGACGCCTATGGCCGACCCGTCGCCCCCACCTGATCCCTTGAACCCCGGCCCGTCGCGCCCGTGCGCCGGGCGCCCCTCCTCTTTCACGACGACCATGACACCGCAACGCCGTCCCTTCCTGAAACTGCTGCTCTCCGGCCTGCTGCTGGCCGCCGCGCCCTACGCCCACGCCGAGCCCACTCGCGGCGGCACGCTGACCCTGCTGCTGCCGTCCGAACCCACCGCGCTGGTCACCGTGGGCAACGTCGCCACGCCCATCCTCAGCGTCAGCGCCAAGGTCACCGAAGGCCTGCTGAAATACGACTACGACCTGAAACCCGAGCCGCAGCTGGCCACCGCCTGGACCATCAGCCCAGATGGCACGGTCTACACCTTCACGCTGCGCCAGGGCGTGACGTGGCATGACGGCAAGCCGTTCACGTCGGCCGACGTGGCCTTCTCGATCGACCTGCTCAAGAAAATCCACCCGCGCGGGCGTAATACCTTCGCCAACGTCACTGCCATCGAAACGCCCGACGACCACACCGTGGTGCTGCGCCTGTCCAAGCCCGCGCCCTACCTGATCCGCGCCTTCGTCGCCACCGAAACGCCGATCGTCCCCAAGCACATCTACCAAGGCACCGACCCGCTGACCAACCCGGCCACGTCGGCGCCGATCGGCACCGGCCCCTACAAGTTCAAGGAATGGGTGCGCGGCAGCCACATCGTGTATGAGCGCAACCCCGACTACTGGGATAAGCCCAAGCCCTACATCGACCGCCTGATCGTGCGCGTGGTGGCCGACCCCGCCGCCGCGGCCATCGCCTTCGAGACCGGCACGGCGGACCTGGGCTACCGCACGCCGGTTCCGCTGGCCGACCTGGCGCGCCTGAAGGCCGTGCCGACGCTGCGTTTCGAGACCAAGGGCAACAGCTATTCCTACAACGTCACGCGGCTGGAATTCAACCTGGACGACCCGTTCTTCAAGAACGAGAAAGTGCGCCAGGCCGTGGCCCACGCCGTCGACCGCAACGTCATCCTGAAGGTCGTGAACTATGGCGTCGGCCAGGTGGCGTACTCGCCCATCGCGCCCGGCCTGAAGGCGTACAACGACCCGGCCGTCACGCCCTACCCCTTCGACCTGAAGCGCGCCAACGCGCTGCTGGACGAAGCCGGCTACCCCAAGGGCGCCGACGGCGTGCGCTACCGCGTGACGCTGGACTACAACCCGATCGGCGCCGACGGCCCGCGCCTGGCCGACTACCTGCGCACCACGCTGGCGCGCGTCGGCATCGCCGTGACCGTCCGCGCGCAGGACGCGTCGGCCTTCATCAAGCGCGTCTACACCGACCGCGACTTCTCGTTCACCACCAACGGCGCCAGCAACCTGTTCGACCCCACCGTGGGCGTGCAGCGCCTGTACTGGTCAAAGAACTTCATCAAGGGGGTGCCCTTCTCCAACGGCACGCACTACAACAACCCCAAGGTGGACGAACTGCTGGAAGCGGCCGCCGTCGAAAACGACCCGACCCGCCGGGTGCAGCTGTTCAAGGAATTCCAGCAGATCGTGGCCCGCGAGGTGCCCGACCTGAACCTGTACCAGCCGGAATTCATCACCATCGCCAACCAGCGCGTGCACGACCACTCGCTGACGGCCGACGGCGTGGAATCCAACCTGGCCGACGTCTACCTGCAACCATGAGCGCACGCACCCTGCGCGTCCTGGGACGCTCGCTGCTGCAGGCCGTGCCCACGGTCATCGGCGTCGTCCTGCTCAGCTTCTTCCTGCTGCAGGCCGTGCCGGGCGATGCCGCCGACGTGATCGCGGCCGAGTCCGGCTCGGCCACCGAAGCCAGCATGGCGGCGCTGCGCACGCACTTCGGGCTGGACCAGCCCGTGCTGCAGCAGCTGGGCGACTACCTGCGCAACCTGGCCACGCTGAACCTGGGGGTGTCGCCGCGCTACAACCTGCCGGTGTCGGACCTGATCTTCAGCCGGCTGGGCAACACCGTGCTGCTGATGGGCAGCGCACTGGCCTGCGCCCTGGCCGCCGGCATCGCGCTGGGCGCGCTGATGGCCAGCGTTGCCGGCCGCTGGCTGGACCGGGCCTTGTCGCTGGCCGCGCTGCTGCTGTATTCCACGCCCGGCTTCTGGCTGGGCCTGATGGCCATCATCCTGCTGTCGGTCAAGCTGGGCTGGCTGCCACCGGGCGGCGTGTCCACCATCGGCTCGGGCGCCACGGGTCTTGCGCACGCGCTGGACGTGGCGCGCCACCTGGTGCTGCCGACGCTGGCGCTGGCCAGCTTCTATGTCGCCATCTTCGCGCGGCTCACGCGCGCCTCGATGCTGGAAGTCAACCGCCAGGACTTCGTGCGCACCGCCCACGCCAAGGGCCTGACGCCGCGCGCGGTGGCGCTGCGCCACGTGCTGCGCAACGCGCTCATTCCCGTCACCACCGTGGCGGGGTTGAACGTCGGCACGTTGCTGGGCGGCGCGGTGGTGGTCGAGACCGTGTTCAGCTGGCCCGGCCTGGGCCGCCTGGCCTATGACTCCGTCATGGGTCGCGACTACGTCGTGCTGCTGGGCATCCTGGTGCTGTCGTCGCTGCTGGTCATCGTGGCCAACATCCTGGTCGACCTGCTGCAGACCGTGCTGGACCCGCGCATCCGCGCGCGCTGAACGGCGCATGCTGCTTGCCCTGGTCTCTTGTGTCCCGTCCTACGACGCCGCTTCTTTCCTGAGTTCCCTCATGTCCGCTTCTATCGAATCCGCGCCGGGCGCCCCGCCCGCCCGACTGCCCTGGCGCCGCCGCGGCGCCCTGGGCCGCCTGCTCGCCAACCCTGCCGCGGTTGCGGGCGGCGTGCTGCTGCTGTTGATCCTGCTGGCCGCGGTGACCGCCCCGTGGGTGTTTCCGAACGACCCGCTCGACATGGTCGGCCCCCCCATCCTGTGGCCCGGCCAGGACCCCGGCTTCTGGCTGGGCACAGACACCATGGGCCGCGACGTGGCCGCGGGCCTGGCGCACGGCGCGCGGGTCTCGCTGACGGTGGGCTTTACCGCAGCGCTGCTCAGCCTGGTCATCGGCATCGCGGTCGGCTCGGCTGCGGGCTATTTCGGCGGCTGGGTCGATGTGGCGCTGATGCGCGTCACCGAACTGCTGCAGACCATTCCGTCGTTCCTGCTCGTGGTGGTCATCGTCGCCATCGCCCGGCCGTCGGTGGCGGTGATCGCGCTGTCCATCGGCGTGGCGTCCTGGCCCGTGATCGCGCGGCTGGTGCGCGCCGAATTCCGCACCCTGCGCGAATCGGAATTCGTGCAGGCCGCGCGCAGCCTGGGCTACAGCCATGCGCGCATCGCCCTGCTCGAAATCCTGCCCAACGCCCTGCCGCCCGTCATCGTGACGACCTCGGTGCTGGTCGCCAACGCCATCCTGATGGAATCGGCCTTGTCGTTCATGAACATGGGCGACCCCAACGCCGTGTCGTGGGGCAGCATGATCGGCAGCGCCCGCGAAATGCTGCGCACCGCCTGGTACCTGACCGCGCTGCCGGGCGTATCCATCATCCTGACCGTGCTGTCGCTGAACCTGCTGGGCGATGCGCTGAACGACGCCTTCAATCCCCGGCTATCCCGGTAGGCCCGAAACTGAAGTAGACAAAACATTCTAGAAAATTTATTCTAGATGGATTCTTTGTCTATGTCGTTTCCGATGCCACCCAACGCTGCCAACGCCAAGCCCACCAGCGCCGAACTCGACGTGCTGCGCGCGCTCTGGGAAACCGGCCCCGCCACCGTCAAGCAGGTCCACGCCGCCATGGCCGCTCAGCGCGACGACCTGACCTACGCCAACGTGCTGCGGCAGATGCAGCTCATGCACGGCAAGGGCCTGCTGACGTGCGACGAAAGCGAGCGTTCCCACGTCTATGCGGCGGCGCAAAGCCAGGCCGCCACGCAGGGCGGCCTGGTCAAGGACCTGATCCGCCGCGCCTTCGCCGGCTCGGGCAAGGCGCTGGTGCTGGCGGCGCTGCGCGACGGCCACGTCAGCAAGAAAGACCGCGCCGAAATCGAAGCCTTGCTGCGTAAAGACAAGCCGTGAACGCGTTCCTGCTTGACACGGCCTGGGCCATCGGCGGCAGCCTGCCGGCCGTAGCCTGGAAGATCCTGTGCATCCATGCCGTCGCCGCGGGCCTGCTGGCGCTGGCCCGCCCCTGCGACAATCGGCTGCGCTACGCGCTGCTATGCGCCAGCCTGATCGCCTGCGTGGCGATGCTGGCCGTCGACGTGACGGCAGCCTGGCGCGCGCTGCCGGCCGCGGGCAATGGCACGCACGCACAGGCGTTCGCCGCGCCGGCGGCGGCCACGTGGCCACTCTGGCTGGCGCTGGCCTGGCTGATCGGCAGCCTCGTCGCGTCGGTGCGTGTCTTGCTGGGCATCGGCTGGCTGCGCAGCCAATTGCGCCGCAGCCAGGTGTGGGCCGACCCCGCCTGGCAGGCCCGCGCCGCCGACCTGTCGCGCCGCCTGGGCCTGGCGCGCGGCGTCAGCCTGCGCGTGGCGCATCACCTGGCCACGCCCGTCACCGCCGGCTGGCTCAAGCCCGTGGTGCTGATGCCCGCCACGCTGGTGACCGGCATGCCGGCCGATCTGCTCGAAGCCCTGCTGGCGCATGAACTCGCCCACGTACGGCGCCACGATTACCTGGTGAACCTGCTGCAGCACGCCGCCGAGGCGCTGCTGTTCTTTCACCCCTCGGTATGGTGGCTGTCGCGTCGCCTGCGCATCGAACGCGAGCGCATTGCCGACGCCATGGCCGCCTCGGTGCTGCCCAGCCCCTTGACGCTAGCCCGCGCCTTGCATGGGTTGAGCGACGCCCCCCGCCCACCCGCGGCGGTCGCCCCCGGCGCGCGTGACGGCGATCTGCTGGACCGCATCCGCCGCCTGGCCGCGCCCGCCAGCGTGCCCGCGCGGCGCACGGCCGCCGGGCCCATCCTGGCGATGACACTGGCGCTGACGGGGTTCATTGCCTGGCCCGCGCTGCAAGCGGCCCGGCCCGGTCAAGCGCCCACGGCCACCGAGGCCCGCCACATCCTGGCCCAGCTACCCGGCGTCCAGGCCCTGATCGCCTCCAGCGGTGCCACGCACGTGCTGCTGCAGGACGACGCGTCCGGCGCCACCTTGCTCGGCCGTGCCGAGAACGACGCCGTGCCCATCGCGTCGCTGACCAAGCTGATGACCGCCATGGTCGTGCTGGACACCGCGCCCGACCTGGACCGCCGCATCGTGATCGACGAACAGGACGCGCAGGCTACCGCGGCATCCGCCTCGGCCCTGCCGGTGGGCACCGCCACCACGCTGGACACTCTGCTGAAACTGGCGCTGATGTCTTCCGACAACCGCGCCGCCCATGCGCTGGCGCGCAGCTACCCGGGCGGCGAAACCGCATTCAGAATCGCCTTGCAGCGCAAGACCGCCGCACTGCACCTGCAACACACGACGCTGGAAGAACCCACCGGCCTGTCGGGCGCCAACCGCGCCAGCGCCGTGGACATCGGCAAGATCATGGCCGCCGCGTCCGCCTACCCGCAGATTGCCCGCGACACCACCGCGCTGGCCGAGACCGTCGCCACGGCCGGCGCCTCGCTGCACTACCGCAATACCAATCCGCTGGTCGGCGCGCGGGGCTGGGACATTCGCCTGTCCAAGACCGGGGCCTCGACCGAGGCGGGCCGCTGCCTGGCCATGCGACTGCATATCGACGACCGCGACCTGACGCTGGTCTTGCTCAATGGGCGCGCGCCTGCCGCCTGAGCGTTCGCTTTTTTCCCCTGATGACTGCATCGATCATGACCGTTCGACTCTCCCGCCACGCCCTGGGCGTCGCCTTTTCCCTGACGGCTTTGGCCACCGCGCCAACCCAGGCACGTGAACTCTGCACCGTGGTGGCCGATGCTGCCACGGGCAAGATCGTGTTCCAGCAAGGCACGCCCGAGGCCTGCGGCGCGCGCTACACGCCCGCCTCGACCTTCAAGCTTGCCATCGCCCTGATGGGCGCGGACGCCGGCATCCTGCAAGGCCCGCACGCGCCCGTGCTGGACTACCAGCCTGACTACCCCGACTGGGGCGGCGACGCCTGGCGCCAGCCCACCGACCCGGCGCGCTGGATCACCTATTCCGTGGTCTGGTATTCGCAGCAGGTCGCGCAGCGCCTGGGACCGCAGCGCTTCCAGCAGTACACGTCCGCCTTCCACTACGGCAATGAAGACGTGTCGGGCGAACCCGGCAAGCACAACGGCCTGCAAGGCGCCTGGATCATCTCGTCGCTGCGCATCTCGCCGCTGGAGCAGTTGGGCTTTCTGCGCCAGGTCGTCAATCGGCAACTGCCCATCAAGCCCGCCGCCTACGAACTGGCCGACACCCTGTTCGAGGCCGGCAGCGCCGACGGCTGGCGCCTTTACGGCAAGACCGGCACCGGGTCGCCCGGCAACGCCGGCGTCTACACCCCCGCCAACGCCTACGGCTGGTTCGTCGGCTGGGCCCGCAAGGACGGCCGCCAGCTCGTGTTCGCCCGCCTGATCCAGGACGAGCAAGCCACGCGGCCCAACGCCGGCCTGCGGGCGCGCGACGAACTGATCCGCCAGTGGCCGGGGCTGAGCGCCCCGGCGGCGCAGAAGTAGGCCCCGCCCATGCTGACCGATGCGCGCGAGGGCGGCATCGACACGCTGCGCGGCGTGTCGATCCTGCTGGTGCTGCTGCACCACTTCAATATCGCCTATCCCCTGCAAGACACCCTGCTGGCCGGCCTGCTGGGCTGGCCGCTGCTGCACGCCATCGCACGCAACGGCAACTATGGGGTGACGATGTTCTTCGTCATTTCCGGTTTTCTGGTCACGCGCAACGCGCTGGACCGCTGGGGCAGCCTGGACGCCGTGCGGCTCGCGCCCTTCTACGGGCTGCGGCTGGCGCGCATCGTGCCGACGCTGCTGCTGACGTTGATCGTGGTGGACGCCCTGGCGCTGGCGGGCGTCGCGCTGTTTGACAACCGGCCGGCCGCCGCCGTGTCGTTGTGGACGACCAATCTCGCCGCGCTGACCGGCTGGATGAACGTGCTGGTGATCCGCGAGGGGTGGCTCAACTACGCCTTGGGCGTGATGTGGTCGCTGTCGGTGGAACTGGCCTTCTATCTGCTCTTCCCTCTGGCGTGCCTGCTGCTGCGCCGCGCGTGGATGCGCGGCGCGCTCGCGGCGGCGCTCATCATCGCCGGCCCGCTCTATCGCCTGGCGCACCAGGACGGCAGCGAGGCCTATCTGTATGGCTACCTGGCCTGCTTCGACGCCATCGCCATTGGTGGCGTCGCCGCCGTCCTGGCCCGTCGGCATCCGCCCGCCTTCCTGCAACGAGGGCTTGTGCGCGCAGCGGTCGGCATCGCCATGCTGCTGCTCTACCTGGCCTGGCCGATCAGCGCCAGCAACGTGTTGGGCGCCAGCGCGATGGCGCTGGGCACGGCCGTGCTGCTGCTGCGGCCGGCGACCGACCGGCCGCGCCCCGCGTTTGCGCTGCGCCTGCTCGGGCGCTGCGGCCGCGATTGCTACGAGATCTACCTGTTGCATCTGGTCGTGCTGGGCCTGCTGCGCACGGCGTGGCCGCCCGCCCTGATGCACGGCGATGCCAGACTGGCCTTGCTGTGCGCCTACCTGCTGGGGTCCTGCGTGATCGGCGCCCTCGTCGCGCATTGCTATTCGACCCCGGCGAACCGGACTTTGCGGCGGGTTTTCGGTATGGCGCGCGCACCGGCCGTTACCTCAGGCACAAAAACGTAACGGCCATGACGAACGCCAAGGCGTCATATCCGCTATAAATAAGGGTCAAAAAATAACGGTGCCAGGCTTCGCCCCTCGCGATCCGACACCATTATTTCCCTTCTTTTCCAGAATTGCCCCTTGCCATGCCCCGACTGCCGGACCTGTTGCGCCCCCTTGGCCGGATACTGCTTTTCACGCTGGCCGCCCTGATCAGCCCCCACGCGCTTGCTGCGCCGCCCACGCTGGCGCAATGCCACGGCATCAAGGACCTGGCCTTCGTCGCCCACCTGGACGACGACCTGCTGTTCATGAACCCCGACATCGCCTCGAACGTGGCGGCGGGCGGCTGCGTGCGGGTGGTCTACCTGACCGCCAGTGACGCGGGCGAAGGCGACACCTACATGCTGGGGCGCGAACGCGGCGTACGCGCCGCCTACGCCTACATGGCCGGCAAGCCCGATCAATGGAAGGAAGACACCGGCATCGTCGCCGGCCGCCGCATCGCCCGCTTCACCCTGGAAGGCGACCCGCGCGTGCAGCTCTGGCACATGCGCTTGAAGGACCCCTGGCTCGGCAAGGGCTGGGGCAGCCTCACGCCGCTCAGCCGCACCGAATCCGAACCTGGCCAAAGCGTCGACACCCTCGGCCCCTACCCGGAAACCTACACCCGCGAACAACTGGTCGACACGCTTGCCGAACTGATCCGCCAGTACGCGCCCACCACCGTGCGCCACCTGGACGACACCATCGCCGTCCCCTACACCCAGCTGTGCTGGCGCTGCGCCGGCCACGGCCACCCCGACCACATCGCCAGCGCGCGGCTGGTGCGCGCGGCCATGCTGCGCGTGCCCGGCAACTACGCCGAAACCGGCTACATCGACTACCCCAGCCAGGAACGCGCCACCAACCTGGCCGACGCCGAGATCGCCAGCAAGTCGGTGATCTTCCAGCACTACGCCTGGAACGACTATCACTATTGCGCCGGCCCCACCGGCTGCAAGGAACCCGCCGGCCCCGCGGCCGCCTGGGTCCAGCGCGCCTACTACGTGTCGCGCCAGGACATGCCGCCGCAGATCTATCCGGACGGGCGCGGCGGCCTGGTCGTGTTTGCGGCGGGCGAGACCAATGCCGCCGTCAACCGCTGGGACGCCGGCCAACACCGCTGGCAAAGCCTGGGCGGGCGCACCAGCGGGCCGCTGGTGTCATTCACCCACGCCGACGGCACCGCCGGCCTGATGGCGCGCGACCCGCTGGGCGGCGTCTGGGCCAACAAGCAGCGCCATGACGGCACCTGGCAGGGCTGGCAGGCGCTGGCCGGCATCCGCGTCACGCAGATTCCGGCCGTGGCACCGCGCGGCGAAGCCGCCGCCGTGGCGTTGGGTTACGACGGCCGGCTGCACTGGATCGCGCCCACCGGCATCGACGGCAGCTGGAGCCCCTGGCAGGAACTGCCGCCGCTGGATGGCGCCACCGGCGCCCCCGCGGTCGTGCGCGGCGACGACGGCCGCTACATCGTCTTTGCGTCGGCCGGCGCCGGCCAACTGTTCTACACGCGCCAACTGCCCGCCGCCAAAGGCCAGCGCCCCGACTGGCAACACTGGCGCCGCGTGCCGGCCCCCGAAGCGGCCGGCGGCCTGGCCGCGATCCGCAACCACGAACATCGCGTCGAACTCTATTTCCGCCAGCGCGCCGGCAACCACCTGACGCGCCTGGAAGAAACCGGCGACACCACCGACCTCACCATGGACTGGAGCGCGCCCACCGACCTGGGCGTGCCCTACATCGGCCGCCCCGCCATCGATGCCGACGCGCAGGGCAATGTGGTGCTGGCCATCCTGGAACGCGCCAACGGCCCGCTCTGGCTGGTCGAACACGGCAAGCCCGCCAAACTGGACGCCGAAGCCGCCTCGCCGCCCGCGATGCACCTGATCGACGGCACGGTCTACATCGTCGCCCGCAGCACCGGCGGCCCGCAGCGCTACCAGGTGCTGTCACGGCGCGACGGCCAGTGGGCCACCGCCCTGACGCTGGACGGCGTGCCCGCCACCGGCGGCGGCCCCTTCGCCGCGGTCGCCGCGCGCCCGGCCGACCTGCCCAACCTGGGCGCCAACCCGCCCGGCAACACCGTGGTGGTGCGCCCGTCTCCCCACGAGCCGGGCACGCTGACGCAGGAACGCATGCCGACGCAGACCTCGCGCACGGTGACGCCGACCCGGGTGCAGTGACGCAAGGGGCGCATCGACATGGCGCCCCGTTTTCGAATCAGGGTGCGTTGCCTGCCAGCGGATTCGGCAGCTGGTATATCCGGCCCGACGCCCCCGACAGCGCCGTCGCGTACACCGTCTTCTGGTCGCGCGACAGCGCCAGGTTGGAATGGTGTTCGCCCGGCAGCGCCACACTGGCCATCAATCCACCCTGGTCGTCCAGCACCCACATGCCGCCGCCGTTATACAGCGCCACGAACAGGTGGCCGCCGGCGTCGCTGCGGATGCCGTCCGGCGTGTGGCGATAGGCCTGCCCGCCAGGCGCCAGCGCGTCCAGGTCCGCGAACCGCGCGCGCCCTTCCAGCGTGCCGTTCCGATGCACGTCAAAGCGCAGGATGCCGTCGGTGGTGCTTTCGCCCACGTACAGGATGCTGCCGTCGGGCGACAGGGCGATGCCGTTGGCGTTGCGGATGTTGTCGGCCACGGCCACCGGTGCGCCGCCCTGCGGCGCCAGGTAGAACACCTTGCCCAGCCACGAATCGTCGCCCGACGCAGTGAAGTACACGCCGCCGCGGGCGTCGGCGACCAGGTCGTTGGGCCGGTAGAAGGGTTCGCCTTTCGAGCCACGCTCGAACGTCCGCTGCTTCACGCCTTCCCGTGATATCTGCTGCACCGTGCCGCTGTCGTAGCAGGCGACCAGCAGCGCGTCGGGCGTGGCCACCAGGCCGTTGGCGCCGCAGCCCGGCAAGCGGGCGACGACGGCCGGGCCGGAGGGCGTCAGCCGATTGACGGTCGAGGCCTGGTAGTCGACGAAGTACAGCGTGTCCTGCACCAGCACGGTGCCTTCCGGAAAGCCGATACCGTCCGCCACCGGCGTCGCGCTGGCCGCGGCATCGACGTCCAGCGGCGTCTTGTTGGCCGAGGTGTCGCTCGTCACGAGCGCCGAGTTGGCGGGCGCCTCGTCCGCCCACGCGGAAACAGGCGATGCCAGGAAAAATGCGATGACTGCCGCGGATAGCCGCATATTCAGGTCCTTTACAGGCGATCGACCCTGGCCGCGCACACCGCGATGCGACGCATCGCTTTCCCTTTGCCGCAAGCCACCTGATCGCCTGGCATCCGACCGCCAGGCCAGCCATGAAGTTCCGTCTTCGCAGCGGTTTCCGCGCGGCGCCGGCCCCGTACAAACCCGACGGTTGCCCGGGCCAGCGGGCCCGCCAAGTGCCTGTATTATTGGGGGCCACTTTATTTGGGGGCCACTGGCTACCCCGTCACGTGGCACCCGCCCCTACCCGTCGCCTCATGCGGCTGCACCTATCTGACCCCGGATATCCGCCATGGCTGATCCGCTTCGTCTGCAGGCTTTGATACAGGATTGCGCGCGCGGCCAGGAATCCGCGCTGGCCGAACTCTATCGCCAAACGTCCCCGCATCTGTTTGCGCTTGCCGTACGTATATTGCGACGAAGCGACTGGGCGGAGGAAGTCCTCCAGGACAGCTTCATCAATATCTGGCGCAATGCCTCCCGCTATGCTTCGGAACAGAGCCAAGTCATGACCTGGATGACCCGCATCGTGCGCAACCGCTGTATCGACCTGCTGCGCAGGCCGAACCTGGAGCGCCCGGACGCCGACGGCGAACTGACGCTGGCGTGGGCGGACGACGCCCCCGGCCCGTTCGAACGGCTGCAAACCGACCAGGACGCCCGCCGGCTGGCCGACTGCCTGAAGCAACTCGAAGGGCAGCAACGCGCCGCCATCGCGCTGTCCTTCTTCGATGACCTGAGCCACAGCGAGATCGCCCAGCGCATGCAGACGCCGCTGGGCACGATCAAGAGCTGGGTGCGCCGCGGCATGGAACGGCTCAAGAGGTGCCTGTCATGAACTACCGCGATCCGCAATTGCGCTCCCGCCTGGCGGCCGACTATGTGGCCGGCGCCATGCGTGGCGGCGCCCGCCGCCGTTTCGAAGGGTTGATGGCCGCCGATGCCAACCTGCGCCGCCAGGTGCGCGAGTGGGAAAACGACATCTATCCCCTGCTCTGGTCGCTGCCGGCCAGGACGCCGCCCGCCCGCGTCTGGCGCGCCATCCAGTCCCGCCTGCGCCCGGGTGCAGGTCCGTGGTGGCAAGGCCTGGCATTCTGGCGCGTGGCCAGCGGCGCACTGGCCGCCCTGCTGGTGGCCGGCGTGGTCTTCTACCCCATGCAGGTCGACCGCGCCGCGCGGGCGCAGCTCATGGCCGTACTGCAAAGCCCCGAAGCGCAAGCCATGCTGGTGGTGCGCGCCGACGAAGCCGGCGGCCTGCACATCCATGCGTTGCAGAACCTGGCCACCCGCGCGGGCGGCAAGGCCCTGGAACTCTGGGCCATTCCGCCCGGCCAGGCGCCACAGTCGGTCGGCCTGGTGTCGCCCGAAGGCCTGACCGCGCTGCGGCGCGCGCAGGGCCTGGCGGGCGTGCAGCAACTGGCCATCACGCTGGAACCGCCCGGCGGCTCGCCCAGTGGCAAACCCACCGGCCCCGTCATCATGAGCGGCGACGTGCTGAAGATCTGAGCTGCATCCAGTGCGGGCTTCGGCCCGTATAGAGGGGTGTCCCCGTTGCGGAGCACCCCATGTCTTCCTGGATCGGTCCCGGCCCGCGTGGCCTCTTTGACATCCTGCTGGTCGCCGGCCTGGCGCTGGCCTTGCTGGCCGCCTGCTCGCCCCTGACTCTGCTGAACGGCGCGGTGCCGGACGACGCCAGCCAGGCCACCCGCGGGCTGGCCTACGGCGCGCTGCCGCGCCAGCGCCTGGATATCTACGCGCCCCCGGACGCCGCCCGCGCGCCGGTGGTGGTGTTCTTCTACGGCGGCAGCTGGCGCAGCGGCGAGCGGGCCGACTACCGCTTTGCGGGCGACGCGCTGGCTTCCCGCGGCATCGTCGCCGTGATCGCCGACTACCGCCTGTACCCCGAAGCCCGCTACCCCGCGTTTCTGCAGGACGCCGCGCAAGTGGTGGCCTGGACGCAGCAGCACATCGGCGCCTATGGCGGCGACCCCGGGCGGGTCTTCGTGGCCGGCCACAGCGCAGGCGGCTACATCGCCGCCATGCTGGCGCTGGATGCACGCTGGCTGCGCGGGGCCGGCACGGCGCCCGCCACCCTGGCGGGCTGGATCGGACTGGCCGGCCCGTATGATTTCCTGCCCATCGTCGCGCGCGACGTGCGGCCGGTGTTCCTGTTTCCCGATACGCCGACCGACTCGCAACCGATCCATCACGTCAGCGCGGACGCGCCACCGGGCCTGCTGCTGGCCGGGGCCGCCGACAGCACGGTCGACCCGCAGCGCAACAGCGCCAGCCTGGCGCTCGCCCTGCGCGCGGCCGGCGCCTGCGCCCATCTCATCGAATACCCCGACCTGGGCCACAAGCTGCTGGTCGGCGCCTTGTCGCGCCCGCTGCGCTGGCGCGCACCGGTGCTGGATGACGTCAGCGCGTTCGTCGCCTCGCCCTGCACCGCCCAAGGAGAATGACGATGCGTCCCTGGCTGCTACTGCTGCTGATCGGGGCGCCCATCGCCGCCCCGGCCCAGAACGAACACTACGTGGGCATCGCCTACGCTCCGCATGGCGGCGCCGAACGCTATCGCGAAGAACACTGGGTGGTGCGCGACGACACGCAACAAGAGCGGCTGGTGCTGTACCGCTGCCCAGACGGCGCGGCCTTCGCACGCAAGTGGGTGCGCGGCGCCCTTGATGACCCGGCCCCCGACTTTGCGCTGTTCGACCAGCGCGAGGGCTACCGCGAAGGCGCCAGCCTGCGCAATGGCGAGCGCTACGTCTATGTGCAAGCCCGTGCCGGGGCGGCCATGCAAAGCCAGAAGCTGCCGGCCGCGGCGGACCCGGTGATCGACGCCGGCTTCGACGCCTGGCTGCGCCAGCATTGGGACGCGCCCACCGCGCCCTTGCAGTTCCTGCTGCCCAGCCGGCTGGCCTGGGTGCCACTGGAGGTACAGGCGCGCGACCTGCCCGACGCCCGCGAACGCACCTTCCGCCTGCGGCTGGACGCCTGGTACGGCTTTGCCGCGCCGCCGCTGCGCGTCACCTACGACCGCGACAGCCGCCGGCTGCGCCGCTTCGAAGGCGTGAGCAACCTGCGCGACGGCAACGGCGGCACGCAGACCGTGCGCATCGAATTCCCGCCGGAAGCGATCCTGCCCGCGCCCACCAGGCAGGACCTGGACGCCGCGTCCGCCACGCCGTTGACGGGCCGGTGCGACTAAGGCAAGTCGACCTAGGGTTTACACCAATGCATCTGGTTTGGCGCCCCGCCCGTATATCCCGGCAAGGCTTGAACAGGACACGATGATGCGCCCCGAATTCACTGGCTGGACCGCCTCGATACGCCGCTGGGTAGACACCCAGGCCCAGGGCGTGCCCGCGGGCAATCCCGACCGCATTGACTGGACCCGGGCCCTGCCCTTTGCGCTGCTGCACCTGGGTTGCCTGGGCGCGCTGTGGACCGGCGTGTCGCCGGTGGCCCTGGCGGTGGCCGCGGCGCTGTATGCCGTGCGCATGTTTGCCCTGACCGGCTTCTACCACCGCTATTTCTCGCACCGCACCTTCCGCACGTCGCGCGGCATGCAGTTGGTGTTTGCCATCCTGGGCGCCTCTTGCGCCCAGCGCGGGCCGCTGTGGTGGGCGGCCCACCATCGCCACCACCACCGCCACGCCGATGACGAACAGGACCTGCATTCGCCCGCCCGGCACGGCTTCTGGTGGAGCCACATGGGCTGGTTCCTGACGCCGCGCGCCTTCGCCACCGACCTGGCGCGCGTGCCGGACCTGCGCCGCTTTCCCGAACTGCGCTGGCTGGACCGTTTCGACGCCGCCGTCCCCGTCGCCCTGGCACTGCTGTGCTACGGCCTGGGCGCCCTGCTCGAACGCACGGCGCCGGGCCTGGGCACCAACGGGCCGCAGATGCTGGTGTGGGGCTTCGTCATCTCGACGGTGGTGCTGTTCCACGCCACGGTCACCATCAATTCGCTGGCACACCGCTACGGCAAGCGCCGCTACGACACCGCGGACGACAGCCGCAACAACGCCTGGCTGGCGCTGCTGACCTTCGGCGAAGGCTGGCACAACAACCACCATTTCTATCCCGGCTCGGCCCGCCAGGGGTTCCGCGCCCGTGAAATCGACATCACCTGGTATGGCCTGCGCCTCCTGGCGGCCACCGGCCTGATCTGGGACCTGAAAGCCGTGCCGGCCTGGGTGCTGGCGCGCGCCAAGGAGTGAAGATGCGCATCGCCATCATCGGTTCGGGCATCGCGGGGCTGGTCTGCGCCTGGAAGCTGGGCCGCGACCACGACGTGACCCTGTACGAGGCCAACGACTACCTGGGCGGCCACACGCATACCCACGCGGTCGAGCAGGACGGTCAGTCCTTTGCCGTGGACAGCGGCTTCATCGTGCACAACCCGATGAACTATCCGCACTTCACGGCCCTGCTCGACGAGCTGGGCGTGGCCTCGCAGCCCACCACCATGAGCTTCTCGGTGCACAAAGAAGGCAACGGGCTGGAATACAACGCCACCACGCTCGACACGCTGTTCTGCCAGCGCCGCAATCTGCTGTCGCCGCGCTTTCTGGGCATGGTGCGCGACCTGATGCGCTTTTACCGCGAAGCGCCTGCGCTGCTGGCGAGCAATGACCCCGGGCCCACGCTGGGCGACTACCTGGAACAGCAGCGCTACGGCAACGCCTTCCGCACCGACCACCTGATCCCGATGGCCTCGGCGCTGTGGTCCGCGCCCGCGGCCCGCATCCTGGAATTTCCGGCGCGCTACCTGGTGCAGTTCATGGCCAACCACCAGATGCTGCAGGTCAACCGACGGCCCGAATGGCGTGTCGTGCAGGGCGGATCAAGCACCTATATCCGCGCGCTGCGCGAGCGCTGGAACGTGCGGGTGCGCTTGAACTGCCCGGTGCACGCGGTGACGCGCCAGGCCGGCGGCGTGACGGTGACTTCCCGCGATG
This sequence comes from Achromobacter sp. 1014246743, assembly GCF_059760725.1. Classification (NCBI taxonomy): domain Bacteria; kingdom Pseudomonadati; phylum Pseudomonadota; class Betaproteobacteria; order Burkholderiales; family Alcaligenaceae; genus Achromobacter; species Achromobacter sp. 1014246743. The sequence continues at coordinate 26,685 of NZ_JCBANA010000018.1, read as the reverse complement.
GCCAGCCGCACTACGACAACGTGATCTTCGCCTGCCACAGCGACCAGGCCTTGCGGCTGCTGGCGGACCCGACATCGGCCGAACAAGCGGTGCTGGGCGCGATTCCCTACCAGTACAACGACGTCGTCCTGCACACGGACGCACGCCTGCTGCCGCGCCGCCGCAAGGCCTGGGCCGCCTGGAACGCCTACGTGCCGGCGGACCCCTCGGCGCCCTGCTCGGTCAGCTATTGCATGAACCTGCTGCAAGGGCTGTCGTCGCGCCTGCCGTTCATCGTGACGCTCAATCGCAGCGAAGCCATCGACCCGGCGCACGTGCTGGCCCGCATGCGCTACCACCATCCCGTCTACACGCTGGCGTCGGTGGCCGCGCAGGCCCGACGCGACGAGATCTCCGGCCAGCATCGCTGCTGGTACGCCGGCGCCTACTGGGGCTGGGGCTTCCATGAAGACGGCGTGGCCAGCGCGCTGGACGTCGTACGCGGTATCCAGTCGCGCGCCGCGCCCTTGTCATGGGTGGCGGCATGAATCGCCACAGCGCCGTCTATGAAGGCCGCGTGACGCACCAGCGCCACGTGCCGCATGCGCACGGCTTCAGTTACCGCATGGCGCAGCTCTACCTGGACCTGGACGAAATCGACCAGGTCTTCGAGAACCGCTGGCTGTGGTCGGCCCAACGGCCCAACCTGGCCGAATGGCGGCGCAGCGACTACCTGGACGGCGATGCCGGCCTGCCCCTCGCCCACGCCGTGCGCGCCCGCTTGCGCACCGTCCTGGGCGAGGCGCCCACCGGCCCGATCCGGCTGCTGGCGCATCCGCGCTATGCCGGCTACGTGTTCAACCCGGTCAGCTTCTACTACTGCTTCGAAGCCGATGGCGTGACGCTGGCCGCCATCGTGGCCGAAATCACCAACACGCCCTGGAAGCAGCGCCACTGCATCGTGCTGCCGACGGCCACCGCCGAGCGCCACGGCCCATCGCTGGCCTGGCGGTTCGACAAGCGCTTCCATGTGTCGCCCTTCATGCCGATGGACTGCGCCTACGACTGGCGCTTCAGCCCGCCCGGCGACGACCTGCGGGTGCACATGCGCGTCAGCCGCCACGACCAGGTGCAGTTCGACGCCCACCTGGCCTTGCAGCGCCGCGATCTGGACGGCGCGGCGCTGGCACGGCTGCTGTGGCGCTTCCCGCTGATGACGCTGCAAGTGATCGGCGGCATCCATTGGCAGGCGCTGCGCCTGTGGCTCAAGCGCAACCCCATCCACGACCATCCCCGCACGCCCAACGGAGAACCGCAATGAAAGCCATGACGCCATCCGAACACGCCGCCGTGGCGGCCAGCCGCCCCGTCGGCGCACTGGACCGCCTGCTGCGCAAACGCCTGTTCGCCAGCCTCGCCCAACTGACCGGCGGCCGGCTGGCCATCGAAGACAGCCTGGGCGGCGCCACGCTGGGCCAGGGCTCGGCGGTGGTGCGCCTGACCATCCGCGACATGGCCTTCTACCGGCTGGTGGCCACGCAAGGCAGCGTGGGCGCCGGCGAAGCCTTTGGCGACGGCATGTGGACGTGCGATGACCTGGTCAGCCTGGTGCGCCTGCTGGTGCGCAACCGCGACACGCTGGACGCCATGGAATCGGGCCTGGCACGGCTGGCCGGCTGGGCGCTCAAGCGCTGGCACGCCGCCAACCGCAATACCCCCGAAGGCAGCCGCCGCAACATCGCCGCCCACTACGACCTGGGCAACGACTTCTTCTCGCTGTTCCTGTCGCCCGACCTGATGTATTCCTCGGCGCTGTGGGTGGACCCTGACGACACGCTGGAAGAGGCCTCGCGCCGCAAGCTGGAGGTCATCTGCCGCAAGCTCGACCTGCAGGCCGACGACCGCGTGGTGGAAATCGGCAGCGGCTGGGGCGGCTTTGCCATCCATGCCGCGCGCCACTACGGCTGCCACGTCACCACGGCCACCATCTCGCGCGAGCAGCACGACCTGGCAACCGAACGCGTGCGCGCCGCCGGCCTGCAAGACCGCGTCAGCGTGGTACTGCAAGACTATCGCGACCTGCAGGGCCAGTACGACAAGGTGGTCTCCATCGAAATGATCGAAGCCATCGGCGCGCAGTATCTGGAGACCTACTTCGGCAAGGTCGCCAGCCTGCTCACCCCGCGGGGCCGCGCGCTGATCCAGGCCATCACCATCGAAGACCACCGCTACCAGCAGGCGCTGGGCTCGGTGGATTTCATCAAGCGCCACATCTTCCCGGGCAGCTTCATTCCGTCCATCGACGCCATGCTGCGCGCCAAGACCCGCGCCTGCGACCTGGCGCTGGTGCACCTGGAAGACTTCGGCCATTCCTATGCCCTGACCTTGCAGGCCTGGCGCGAACGCTTCCTGGCGCACCTGCCCGAAGTGCGGGTGCAGGGCTTTGACGCGCGCTTTTGCCGCCTGTGGGAGTTCTACCTGGCCTACTGCGAAGGCGGCTTTCGCGAGCGTTCCATCGGCGTGTCGCACCTGCTGCTGACGCATCCCGGCGCGCGCAGCGCCGGTGAACGCTGGGTGCAGGGAGACGTGTGATGCGCTTCTGGGCCAACCTGCTCGGTTACCAGGCGGTCTGGTTCAGCGCCGTCATCGGCGCTGGCCGCGGCCTGGCCTGGCCGGGCGTGGTGGCCGCGCTGCTGTTCGTGGCGGCGCAGCTGGTCTGGTCGCGCACCTGGCAGGCCGACCTGAAGCTGGCGCTGGCCGCGCTGCTGTGCGGCTGCCTGCTGGACGGCAGCCTGTCGGCGCTGGGCTGGTCGGTCTATGCCGCCAGCGCCTGGCCTGCGCCGCTGTGGATCCTGGCGCTGTGGGCCGCCTTTGCCCTGACCTTGAACCATTCCCTGGCCTACCTGCGCCCGCGCCCCTGGCTGGCCTGCGCGTTCGGCGCCCTCGGCGGGCCCCTGGCCTACTGGGGCGCGGCGCGCGGCTGGCAGGCCGTGCAGTTCGACGCACCCGCCTGGCGTGCCGTGGCCGCACTGGCGCTGGGCTGGGGCCTGATCCTGCCCGCGCTGACCACCCGCGCCTGGCGCTGGACAAGGGGGGCAACATGAGTCCCTGGCACCAATGGCTGGTGATTGCCGCCGGCATGATCGTCGCGATGGCACTGGCCTGGCGCTGGCAGCGCCGTCATGCCAACGCCGGCATCGTCGACGTGGTCTGGGCGCTGGGCATGGGCGCCAGCGCCGTGCTCGTCGCCGCCACCGGCATGGGCGCCGCCTTGCCGCGGGCGTGCCTGGCCATCATGGCAGGCGTCTGGTCGCTGCGCCTGGCGTCGCATCTGTGGCGCCGCGTGCGCCAGGAAGAAGACGGACGCTATCGCGCCCTGCGCGAGCGCTGGCATGGCCACCAGGGCAAGTTCTTCGGCCTGTTCATGTTCCAGGCGGGCCTGGTGATGCTGTTCTGCCTGCCCTTCCTGGCGGTGGGCGTCAGCCCGGCGCAGGGCGGCGCGGTTGCGCTGGGCGTGGCGATCTGGCTGGCCGCGCTGACCGGCGAAATCATCGCCGACCGGCAGCTGGACCGCTTTCGCGACGACCCCGCGCATCGCGGCCAGACCTGCCGCGCCGGCCTGTGGCGCTATTCGCGCCACCCCAACTATTTCTTCGAATGGTGCCATTGGTTCGGCTACGTGGCGCTGGCCTGGGGCTCGCCCCTGCCCTGGCTGGCGTGGCTGGGCCCGGCGCTGATGTTCGTGTTCCTGCGCTGGATCAGCGGCATTCCCTTCACCGAGCAGCAGGCCCTGCGCACGCGCGGCGACGACTACCGCGATTACCAGCGCCGCACCTCGGCCTTCTTCCCGTGGTTTCCCAAATCCTGACGAGGCTCGCCATGAATACCGCCACCCTGCAAGACGCCCTGCTCGCAGCCGACCGCCCCGCTCCCGGCCTGCTGGGCCTGGCCGAACGCGGCCTGGTGCCCGACGCGCTGCTGCGCCTGGGCATCCGCCGCCTGTGCGCCCAGCGCCTGGCCGCCGAATACGCCGGCGGCATCGACGCCTGGACCGCGCGCGACCAGCAACTGATCGCACGCCTGCGCACCAGCCCCGTCGCCATCCACACCGACGCCGCCAACGCCCAGCACTACGAACTGCCCACCGCCTTCTTCCAGCTGTGCCTGGGCGCCCGCATGAAATATTCCGGCTGCTACTACCCCACCGGCGCCGAAACGCTGGACCAGGCCGAAGTCGCCATGCTGCGCCTGTACAGCGAACGCGCCGAACTCGCCAATGGCCAGGACATCCTGGAACTGGGCTGCGGCTGGGGCTCGCTGACGCTGTGGATGGCCGAGCACTACCCCAACGCCCGCATCACCGCCGTATCGAACTCGGCCACCCAACGCCAGCACATCGAAGCGCGCTGCCGCGAACGCGGCTGGCAGCATGTGCGCGTCATCACCTGCGACGTCAACGTGCTGGCACTGCCTGCCGGCGCCTACGACCGCTGCGTCTCGGTGGAAATGTTCGAGCACATGCGCAACTACCAGGACCTGATGGCCCGCATCGGACAATGGCTGCGACCCGGCGGCAAACTGTTCGTGCACATCTTCGCCCACCGCGAACGCGCCTACCCGTTCGAGACCGAAGGCGCCGACAACTGGATGGGCCGGCATTTCTTCACGGGCGGCATCATGCCCGCGGCCGACACGCTGCTGCACTTCCAGCGCGACCTGCAGCTGGAAGAAAGATGGTTCGTGGACGGCACCCACTACGAACGCACGGCCAACCACTGGCTGGCCAACCAGGATGCCCACGGCGCAGCAGCTCGCGCCGTGCTGAGCCAGGCCTACGGCCCGCGTCTGGCCGACCTGTGGCACCAACGCTGGCGCATGTTCTGGATGGCCTGCGCCGAGCTGTTCGGCTACGAGGCAGGCCAGCAATGGGGCGTGGGCCACTACCGGTTCACCCGCCCTTGAGGAGACGACCATGTTGCGCGCCCTGTCCGCCGCCCTCGCAGCCATCCTGACCGGCTGCGCCGCGCCCCCGCCCATGCCGCCGGTCAGCCGCGTGGACCTGGACCGCTTCATGGGCGATTGGTACGTCATCGCCCATATCCCCAGCTGGCCCGAACGCCATGCCTACGACGCCGTGGAAAGCTACCGCCGCTTGTCCGACGGCCGCATCCAGACCGACTTCCGCTACCGCAAAGGCAGCTTCGAGGCCGATGTCAGCACCATGCATCCCGTGGCCACCGTCAGGCCGGACACCGGCAACGCGGTGTGGGGCATGCAGTTCATCTGGCCGATCCAGGCGGAATACGTCATTGCCTACCTGGACGACGCCTACCAGACCACCATCATCGGCCGCTCCAAGCGCGACTATGTGTGGATCATGGCACGCGTGCCGTGCCTGAGCGACGAGACCTACGCGGCGCTGGCCGCCAAGGTCACCGAACTGGGCTACACGGAAAGCTTGCGCAAGGTGCCGCAGCGCTGCGGCTGATCCACGGCCGCGGCGCTGCCTCCGGCGGGATCACCGGAAGGCGGCGCGTTCTCGGTATGCAGGGACGCACCCCTCTACTTGCGCGACAGCGGCACGCCCCACACCGGATCCTGCATGCCCTGCTTGCCCAGCGGCGTGATCTGCATGGGGATCATCCGGGACAGCATCTCGCGCTGCGGGTCGCTGATGTTGGTGCGCTGGGCAAACAGCTTCTGCGCAAAATCCATCGGCGCCGGCCAGGTGTAGACGGTCAGGTTTTCCAGCGGGCACTCGATCATCTTGGGATCGACCGCGCGGCAGCCCGACTGCGTGTACTGGTAGCTGGGCGTCTTCATGTGCATGCGCTGGCTCAGCACCAGTTGGCCGCCCTTGAGCGTGAAGCTGGCCAGGGCCTGCTTGGGCGGGATGCGCGCTTGTACCTTGATGGCGGGAATGTCCCGGTACGCCGTGTCTTCGTAGTACCCCGCCCGCACGCCCGGCGTGGTTTCGGTGTATTGCTCTTCGCCCCAGGCCACGCACGCGCCCGAGCCGCGGTGCACGGCCGTGCAGACCGTGCGCGTCTTGAGCTGGGACCCCGTGGACCCTTCGTGCCAGTTGGTTTCTTTGTAGAACTCGCGGTACAGCTCGGGCGACAGGTAAGCCGTGCCGTTGGCGCCACGGCCCGAACCGACCGCGCCGCGCGGGGCGCCCACCTGGTCCAGCAAGGCATTGAGCTTGTAGTCGTCGCCGCCGGTCAGCAGGTATTTGCCGGGCGGCAGGATGTGCACCTCGAACGCTTTGAACAGATACGTTTCCGCCTTGTCCCGTTTCAGCGAGTTGTTCTGGAACTTGCGGCCGAACGTGATTCGCGGGTCCTTCTCGAACATCCAGACCGTGTTGCCCGTCCACTGCGTCATGGTCATGGCGTCTTTCAGCGTGGCGTGCGGCATCAGGTCGGCCACCAGCACCACGGCCATGTCGTCCTTGAGCGCCTCGTTGATCAGGTCCAGCAGCTGTCCGTAGCGCGGATCGTCCATGGTGCCCTCCCCGTTGGAATTCGGCAGGTTCACGCAGCCGGACAGGGCAAGCGTAAGCGCCAGGGCGGACAGGGCAAGGCGCGGGCGCGATGGCATCATGGTTCGGTCCTTGAAAGAAAGCTGAATGGAGCCGGCATACTACTGATTCGAGGTCGGATCGCAATAGCTCGCCTGCCTGCTGAAACAAGATCCGGCACCTGCCACCGGGGCAGCGGCAGGGTGCATAGCCGCTGTCCAGGTCCGGCACGCCAATGCGTCTGCGGGCCACACCGGGGTTCGCTCCTTCGTGGCCGTGATGGCGCACGGCCGAGAGCCGAAAATTATTGTTGCGATTGTTTCCAGTCGCGGCCCTGCCCCACGCCCAGCAACCGCCATCCGTCGGCCGTCGCCACCAACTGGTCCGCCAGGGCCAGATTATCCAGGAACGCCGTGTCATGCGAAGCGACCAGCATGGCGCCCGGATAGCGCGACAGCATCGTCTCCAGCGCCTGCAGCGACGGCAGGTCCAGATGGTTGCTGGGCTCATCCAGCAGCAATAGCTGCGGCGGCGGGTCGGCATACAGCACGCAGGCCAGCGCGGCCTTCAGGCGCTCGCCGCCGCTGAGCAGGCTGCTGGGCACGGTCACCTTGTCCGCGTCCAGCCCCAGTTGCGCCAGGCGCATGCGCAGCTCGCCTTCGCTCAGGAGACGGTTGGCTTCGCTGGCTTGAGCCAGCACCGATCGGGCAGGGTCCAGATTGCCCAACGCCTGATCCAGGTAGACGCGGGCCGGCGTGACCGTGCAGGTTCCCGCGCGCGGCGCCAGCTGCCCCGCCAGCACTTTCAGCAAGGTGGATTTGCCGCTGCCATTGGGACCGATCACGCCAATACGCTGCTGCCCCCGTACTTGCAGGCTCAGCCGCCGGTTGGCAGCGGGCACGAAGGGCAGTTCGACCGCATCCAGCATCGCCACCTGCCGCTGCGCCACGCCGGCATCGAGCCCGGCGTGCAGATGAATGCTCAAGCCCTCGTCGACCTGCTGCGCCGCCTCGTGCACCCGCTGCGTCAGTTCAAGCTGCGCAGCGGCGTGTTGCTTGCGCAGCTTGCCGGTCGATTGTTCGCTGCGCGCTTTCTGGCGCCCCAGCAGGATCTTGGCCTGGTTGGCCTCTTTGCCGCTGCGCGTGCCGCGCGCCTGCCGTTTTTCCTGGCGCTCGCGCTGTTCCTGCAGAGCCCGCGCCTCGCGCTGGCGATCCCACTTTGCCCGCTCCAGTTCCGCCACCGCGCGTTGCTGTTCGTGCGCCTTGGCCCGCGCGTAGAACGCATAGTTGCCGCCATGACTGTGCAAGCCCAAGGGGGACAATTCCACAATGCGGTCCATCGTGTCCAGCAGCTGCCTGTCGTGGCTGATCACCAGCAGGCCACGCGGCCATTGCGCCAATTGCGTGATCAAGGCCTGCCGGCTGGGCTGGTCCAGGTGGTTGGTGGGCTCGTCCAGGATCAGGAAGTCGGCATCCGACAACAAGGCGCCGATCAGGGCGACCCGGGTGCGCTCGCCGCCGCTCAGCAGATGGGCCGGCGTCTGCGCATCCAGATGCGCCAGGCCGTGCTGTTCCAGCGCCCGCCGCAGTTGCCGCGCGACGTCCCAGCGATCCCCGACCGCATCGTAGTCTTCGTGCGCCGCGCTGCCGGCCTCGATGCGCCGCAGCGCGGCAAGCACGCGCTGCACGCCCGCCAGGTCGGCCACGGTGGCATCGTCCGCCACGGCGTCGACCTGTTGGGCCAGGTAGTGCACGCTGCCCGCCGCCACGCGGCGTCCTTGTGACGGTATCACCTGCCCCGCCAGGATGCGGGCCAGGACGGACTTGCCCACGCCATTGCGCCCGACCAGGCCGGTATGGCGCAGGTCGAAGGTGTCGTTCAGGTCGGAAAAAAGAGAAGTGCCATCCGGCAAAGCGTATGAAACGCCTTCCAGGGCGAGATGAAAATTCGCCATGCGCAGTGGGTTTCCAAAGATGCAAAGAGCTCCCCCGCGGTTGGGGGCAGTGGAGATTTGCCGTCATGACAACGGCCGCATCAATGGCGCATGGGAAGAGACCCTCGAAAAAAGCAGTGATCGTGAATTGTACCCAGCACAGGCATCACTGCAACCGCGATGCCCGTGCCATCGCAAGCTACTTGCGACGAAAGCTCACCACCTTGCTGGTCAGCTTCTGCACTTCGTCGCCGTCCTGGTTGAACGTCACGCTTTCCACCAGCACGATGCCGCGGTCCGGCTTGCTGCGCGACGGCGTGATGGAAAGAATCGTGCTTTTCACGTGCAGCGTATCGCCAGGGCGCGTCGGGCGGGCCCAGCTGATCTCGGCGCCGGCGCCGATCACGCCATCGGCCAGCGGCATGCTGTCGACCAGCAAGCGCATGGTGATGGCGACGGTATGCCAGCCGCTGGCCGCCAGCCCCTGGAACAGGGAATGGCGCGCCGCGTCCTCGTCCAGGTGGAACGGCTGCGGGTCGAATTCCGAGGCAAAGCGCCGCACCTGAGCGACGTCCAGTTGATGCGTCGCGCTGGTGAACGTGTCGCCCACTGACAGGTCGTCCAGATACAGCGCCGGGGGTGTTGCGGGGGTTGCCATGTACCGTCTCCTTGCTTGCCTGGGGATGTCGCCGATTCTTCTCGGATCGATTATTCAAGTAATCTACCTGGCGAACAAGCCGTTGGGTGGCCCCCGCCGCCACAGTGCGCCAGGCTCGCCCGGCGGCAGGGAATTTCCGTTATGACCACACCAAACGACTGGATCCGGGTACGGCGCGACCACGCGACGGGCATCGAAGTCGTGCATGCCCATTTCCGCGGACACGCCTACGACCCGCACGACCACGACGAGATGCTGGTGGGCGTGACGCTGCAAGGCGTGCAGCAGTTCCAGTGCGCCAGGCGCATCGTCACCAGCACGGTGGGCAACGCCATGCTGATCGAACCCGGCGCCGTGCACGACGGCCACGCCGGCAGCGAGCAGGGCTTCACGTATTCGATGCTGTACCTGCCGCTGGCCTGGGTCAACGCCGCAATGGAGCGGCGCGAACGCAAGCCCGGCCGCCAGGCGTTTTCGATGTTCCGCGCGTCGCTGTCCAACGAACCCGCGCTGATCCACAGCATCGTCGCGGCCCTGCACAGCTTCGACCCGGACGACCTGCAATTGGCGCGCGACGAGGCCCTGGATGCCCTTATCGAACACCTGGCCGCCGACCACGAACGCCTGCTCATCGCCCCCGCCCGCCCCTCGCCGACCCGCGCGCGCCGCGCCCAGGAATACATCGATGCCCACATGGCGCTCGATCTCAGCATGGACCAGGTGGCCGAGCATTCCGGCATGGACCGCTACGCCCTGGCCCGGCAGTTCCGCCGCGAATTCGGCCTGGCGCCGCACGCCTACCTGGTGAACGCCCGGCTGCGGCGGGCGCGCGCACTGCTGGCCCGGGGTATTGCCCCCGCCGAAGTCGCCGCCCAGGTCGGCTTTGCCGACCAGAGCCACCTGGGCCGCTGGTTCAAGCGGGCCTACCGGATCACCCCGGCGAAATACCTGCACAGCGCACAAACGTTCTAGACCCTCGCTGGGGCACTGCGCCACCATGGGCGCTTTTCCCCTAGCGGAGTCTTGACGTGTTTGATACCAAAGTTGCCATCATCGTCCGTAACGACCTGGCCACGTGGCAGCGCCTGAACGTGGTGGCCTTCCTGTCCACCGGCCTGGCGTCCGCCGCGCCCGAGATGCTGGGCGCCCCCTATGTGGACGCCACGGGGCACCCCTATGCCAGCATGTCCGTGCAGCCGATCCTGGTGTTCGAAGGCGACCTGGCCGGTTTGCAGGCCGCGCACCGCACGGCGCGCGCACGCGACATCACCATCGTGCCCTACGTGCATGCCATGTTCGCCACCGGCCACGACGAAGCCAACCGCGAGGTCTTCCGCGCCGAGGACGCCGCCAACATGAACCTGGTCGGCATCGCGGTGCGCGGGCCGAAGAAAGCGGTGGACAAGGCGGTGAAGGGGCTGGCGCTGCATCCGTGACGGCATAATCGAGGGCATGACTCAGCCATCAACAGGAGACTCGCCCGCATGTCCATCATCCGTTCCTGGCGCACATTCATGGCGGCGGCCCTGCTGGCGGTCGCGGAAACCGGCACGGCGGCGCCGGGCGACGCCGGCGCCGACCTGCTGCGGGCCGCGGCCGACGGCGATTCCGCGCGGGTCAAGGCCCTGCTGGCGCAGGGCGCGCCGCTGGAAGCGCGCGACGGCGACGGCAATACGCCGCTGCTGCGCGCCACGCTGGCCAACCACGAGGCCGCGGCCGCGGCGCTGATGGCTGCGGGGGCTGACGTGAACGCCAAGAACCGTCTGCAGGACAGCGCCTATCTCTATGCCGGCGCGCGCGGCCATAACGGCATCCTGGCGCTGACGCTGCGCCATGGCGCCGACCTGCGCAGCACCAACCGCTATGGCGGCACCGCGCTGATTCCGGCGTGCGAGCGTGGCCTGGTCGACACCGTGCGGCTGCTGCTGCAAGCCGGCGTCGACCCCGACCACGTCAACCGGCTGGGGTGGACCGGGCTGCTGGAGGCCATCATCCTGAGCGATGGCGGGCCGGATCACCAGGCCGTGGTCGCGCAGTTGCTCAAGGCCGGGGCCAACGTCAACCTGGCCGATGGCGACGGACGCAGCCCCTTATGGCATGCCCGTCAGCGCGGCCAGGACGCGATCGCCAGGCAGCTGCAGGCCGCTGGCGCACGCTGAGCGCCGTGAAGAAAAGTTGCAAGTCTGGCGGGCGAACGCGCTAGGCGACCAGCACCGCGCGGCCATTGGCGGCGTGGGTTGCGGCGCAGGCCAGGACGTCAGGGCGCCCGCGCAACCGCGACGGCGCCGCCGTTTCCGGCAGCAGGCGGCGCACGGCCGCCAGCACGTCCAGCGGCTCGGCCGGCTTGCGCATGAGCGTCGCGCGGTCGCCGCAGGCCGCGGCAATCTCGTATTCCGGACGGCCGCTCAGCACCAGCACCGGCGTCTCGCTCAGATAGGCGTTCTCACGCATGGCGGTCAGCAGGGCGCCACCGTCCATGCCAGGCATGGAGAAATCGGTGATGACCAGGTCCGGACGCAGGTCCAGCATTTGCTGCAACGCCGTCAGCCCATCGGTATGCGTCGTGACGGCATAGCCTTCATCACTCAGGAATTCGCCCATCAGGGCGACGAGGGTGGGCTGGTCGTCGACCAGGAGGATTTTTTTCATGATGGTTCTGTGGCCGGCACTGCCGCGTTGGCACGTCTGGGCGTCCTGGCGGCAGGCACTGAAGATTGGTGGGGCGTGAATGGCCGAATGCTAGGGCACTGGCGTCGTTCATGTGTGTAGTAATTGTATCCGGACGAAACTCCCGCGTCCGTCCCCTGTATATTTCATGGAGTAGCCAATCGTTGCGCAGTTGCGTCCCTATAATCGTTGCGGCGCCGCCCCCCCCCAATCCGCCCTCCCTCCCCTGACCCGGTCATCCGTTCCCATGCCGAATTCGTCCCAGCCTGCCAGCCGCCACACCTTTCCGCGAACCCTGATGGTCGGCTTCGTGACCGCAGCGTTGGCCACGCTGGTGATCGCCTTCGTCAACGTGCGATCGGCAGACACCCGGATCCAGGCGGTCAACGCGATGAATCGCGTGACCGAGACGCTGCGCCAGCTCAGCCTGTTCAACTCGGCCCTCAAGGATGCCGAGGTCGGCCAGCGCGGCTACCTGCTGACGGGCGACCTGACCTATCTGCAGCCCTACGTGCGCTCGGTCCCGCTGATTCAAGAACGCCTTGCGGTGGTGAAAGAGGCTGCGGCCGCGGACTCGGCGCAGCGCCGGATCGTCAACGACATCGCCGCGATCACGCAGCAGAAGCTGACCGAACTGCGCGAGACGATCGAACTGCGCAAGGCGGGGGACGTGGAAGGCGCCATGGCGGTGGTGCGCACGGATGCGGGCAAGGACGCGATGGACCGGCTGCGCGACCTGGTTGCCGACCTGTATACGCGGCAGATGGGCCAGTTGGAAGACGAGCGCGAAGCCTGGTCCGCCGCCGCCTCCACGTCGGCCTACTATTCGTGGGGCGGATCGCTGCTGCTGCTGGTGCTGATCGTGGCCTCGGCCGCCATGACCATCCGCGAGTACCGCGCCAAGGCGCGCCAGGCCTGGGTCACCACCGGCCTGTCGGGCCTTGGCCTGAGCCTGCGGGGCGACCCGCGGCTGGACGAGATCGGCAAGCGCGCGCTGGACTACCTGGCGCAGTACCTGGATGCCAACGTCGGGGCCGGCTACGTCGTCAACGCCGCCGGCGACGAACTGGAACTGTTCGGCGGCTACGCGCTGCCGGCCGAGCGGCTGGCGCAGAAGATCCCGGCGGCCCAGGGCCTGGCCGGCCAGGTCGCCGCCTCGCGCAAGCTGATGCACGTGCGCAATGTGCCGGCGGGCCACTTTGAAGTCACCTCGGCCACGGGCCGTTCCAACCCGGCCGAACTGGTCCTGGTGCCCGCCATCCAGAATGAGCGCGTGTATGCCGTGATCGAACTGGGCTTCAACCACGCGGTGGGCGAGGCCGAACGCAATCTGCTCGAAGGCGCCTCGGAAATGCTGGCGTCCGCGATCCGCGCGGGGCTGGACCGCACCCGCCTGGAAGCGCTGCTGGCCGAAACCCAACGCCAATCCGAAGAGCTGCAGACCCAGCAGGAAGAACTTCGCGTCAGCAACGAAGAACTGGAACAGCAAAGCCGCATCCTGCAAGAATCGCAGGCGCGCATGGAACTGCAGCAGACCGAGCTCGAACAGACCAACGCCAACCTGGAATCGCAGGCCGAACAGCTGCTGCGGGTGCAGGGCGCGCTGACCGACAAGGCCCGCCTGCTGACCCAGGCCAGCCAGTACAAGAGCGAGTTCCTGGCCAACATGAGCCACGAACTGCGCACGCCGCTGAATTCCACGCTGATCCTGGCCAAGCTGCTGGCTGACAACAAGCCGGGCAACCTGAGCCCGGACCAGGTCAAGTATGCAAACACCATCCACGCTGCGGGCAGCGACCTGCTGGCGCTGATCAACGACATCCTGGACCTGTCCAAGATCGAGGCAGGCCAGGCTACCGTCGAAGTCGAAGAGGTCGCCATTGCCCCCGCACTGGAACGGTTGCTGGATCCGCTGCGGCCCATGGCGCAGGAAAAGCGCCTGTCGCTGGAGCTGGACATCGCGCCGGACGTGCCGGCTTCGCTGCAGACCGACCCGCAACGCCTGGGCCAGGTGCTCAAGAACCTGCTGTCCAATGCCCTGAAGTTCACCGAGCAAGGCTCGGTGCTGCTGAAGGTCGCGCGCGCACCGCGCAACATGCTGTCGTTCGCGGTGCAGGACACTGGCATCGGCGTGCCGGCCGATCAGCAGGAACTGATTTTCGAAGCCTTCCGCCAGGCCGACGGCAGCACGCACCGCAAGCATGGCGGCACGGGCCTGGGGCTGTCGATCTCGCGCGACCTGGCCAAGCTGCTGGGCGGCACGCTGACCCTGGTCAGCACGCCCGGAAAGGGCAGCGTATTCACGCTGCAAGTGCCGCTGCGCCTGCAAGCCGCCACGCCGGCTCACGCGCCGCAGGCCCGCGGCGAGTTCGAAGCGTCGACGATCGTCGCGCAGAAAGCCTCCGCCCCCGCGGCGCCCCCGACGGCGGCGCCCGCTCCGAAGCCGGACGCGAGCCGTGCGCCTGCCGCCAGCCCACCGTCCGGCCGCACCATTCTCGTCATCGAAGACGACGAACGCTTTGCCGACATCCTGGGCGACCTGGCGCGCGAGATGGGCTTTGGCTACATGGCGGCCCACACCGCCAACGACGGCCTGGCCCTCGCGGCGCAGCACCGGCCGGACGCCATCGTGCTGGACATGAACCTGCCCGATTTCTCGGGGCTGGGCGTGCTGGATCAGCTCAAGCGCAACCCCGACACCCGCCACATTCCCGTGCACATCGTCTCGGTGGCCGACTACTCGCAGGAAGCCCTGGGCCGCGGCGCCGTCGGCTACGCGCTCAAGCCGGTCAAGCGTGAAGAACTGGTCCATGCGCTGCAACGCCTGGAAGCCAAGTTCACCCAGAACGTGCGCCGCGTGCTCGTGGTGGAAGACGACGACCGCCAGCGTGACAGCGTGCGCGAGCTGCTGGCCCGCGACGGCGTGCAGATCGTGCCCGCCGCCACCGCCACGGCGGCCCTCACCCTGCTGCGCGAAACCACCTACGACTGCGTGGTGATGGACCTGAACCTGCCCGACATGAGCGGCTACGACCTGCTGCAGGAAATGGCCGAACAGGACAGCGTGTCGTTCCCGCCCGTCATCGTGTACACCGGCCGCGCCCTGTCGCGCGACGAAGAGCAGCACCTGCGCCGCTTCTCCAAGTCCATCATCATCAAGGACGCGCGTTCGCCCGAACGCCTGCTCGACGAGGTCACCCTCTTCCTGCACCAGGTCGAAGCGGACCTGCCGCCGCAGCACCGCCAGATGCTCGAACTGGCCCGCAGCCGCGACACCACGCTGGAAGGCCGCACCGTGCTGGTCGTGGAAGACGACGTACGCAACGTGTTCGCGCTGTCCAGCATCCTGGAGCCCACCGGCCTGCACGTGGAGATCGCGCGCAATGGCCTGGAAGCCCTGACCGCCCTGGAACGCGCCGGTGCGAACGGCCACCGCGCCATCGACCTGGTGCTGATGGACATCATGATGCCCGAGATGGACGGCTACACGGCCATGCGCGAAATCCGCACCCGGCCCGAATGGCGCCGCCTGCCCATCATTGCCCTGACCGCCAAGGCCATGAAGGACGACCAGGAGAAATGCCTGGCCGCCGGCGCCAACGACTACATCGCCAAACCGCTGGACGTAGAGCGCCTGCTGTCGCTGGTGCGCGTCTGGATGCGCAAGTAACACGGCGGCCACGACCATGCCCCACCGGACGCGCGCGCACATCGAAGACATCGAGCAGCGGCTGCTGCTCGATGCGATCTATCACCATTACCACTACGACTTCCGGGCCTACGCGCAGGCCTCGCTCAAGCGGCGCCTGCGCAGCGCGCTGAGCCAGTTCGGCTGCAAGACCCTGTCGCAGTTGCAGGACCGCGTGCTGCACGAACCGGCAGTGTTCACCGGCCTGCTGCAATTCCTGACGGTGCAGGTCAGCGACATGTTCCGCGACCCCAGTTATTTCCTGGCGCTGCGCAACGAGGTCGTGCCGATCTTGCGCACCTATCCGTCGATCAAGGTGTGGGTAGCCGGTTGCAGCGCCGGCGAGGAAGTCTATTCCCTGGCCATCCTGCTGCACGAAGAAGGCCTGCTGGACCGCACGCTGATCTACGCCACCGACATCAATCCACATGCGCTGCGCGCCGCCGAACAAGGCGTGTACGACCTGGAACGGGTGGCCGCCTTCACCGCGAACCACGCCCAGTCCGGCGGCCGCAGTTCGCTGTCCGATTACTACACCGCGCGCTACGGACGGGTCATGTTCGACAAGTCCCTGCGCGAACACATGGTGTTCTCGGACCACAGCCTGGCCACCGACAGCGTCTTCGCCGAAGTGCACCTGGTGTCCTGCCGCAACGTGCTGATCTATTTCGAGCGCGACCTGCAGAACCGCGCGCTGACCCTGTTTCACGACGCGCTGGTGCACCGCGGCTTCATGGGCCTGGGGTCGCGTGAGTCGATCCGGTTCTCGGCCCAGGCCGAGAACTTCGACGACTTCGTGCCGCAGGACCGCATCTACCGCAAGAAGGCCGGGCTGTGAACCCGCGCGCGGCCCATCGCTCGCCCCAGGCGCCCTCCGGCGGCCCGTGGGACGCGATCGTCATCGGCGGTTCCGCGGGGGCCATCGACGCCTTGAACGTTCTCTTGCCCGCCCTGCCGGCCGGCCTGCAGGCGGCGGTGATCGTGGTGCTGCACCTGCCGCGCGACCGCCGCAGCCTGCTGGTCGAGATCTTCCGCGATCGCTGCGTGCTGCCCATACAGGAAGCCGAGGACCAGCAGCCGCTGCAAGCCGGCCACCTGTATTTTGCGCCGCCCGACTATCACCTGCTGGTGGACCAGGGACCGCGGCTGGCGCTGTCCATCGATCCGCCGGTGTATTTCTCGCGGCCGTCCATCGACGTGCTGTTCCATTCCGCCGCCGACAGCTATGGCAAACGGCTGCTGGCCGTGCTGCTGTCTGGCGCCAACGAAGATGGCGCCGATGGCCTGGCCGCCATCCATGCCGCGGGCGGGTACGCCGTGGTGCAGGCGCCGGCCACGGCCTTCATGCGGGCCATGCCCGATGCCGCCCTGGCGCAAACGCCCGCGCTACCCGCGCTGACGCTCGAGGAAATCGCCCAGTTGTTCGCGCGGCTGCCCACCCGGCAGCCTGACCCCAACCTCTTCTGACATCATGATCCTGACACCTGCCAAACCCCCGGACGCCCGTATCAAGTGCCTGCTGGTCGATGACGTGCCAGAGAACCTGGTTGCGCTGGAAGCGCTGCTGGCGAACGACCGTGTCGAGGTATTGAAAGCGCAGTCCGGCCCCCAGGCGCTGGAACTGCTGCTGACCCATCCCGACGTGGCGCTGGCGTTGCTGGACGTGCAGATGCCGGACATGAACGGCTTCGAGCTGGCCGAACTGATCCGCGGCAGCGAACGCACCCGCCACATTCCGCTGATCTTCATTACCGCCGGCTCACGCGAACAGAACTGGCAATTCCGCGGCTACGAGACCGGCGCGGTGGACTTCCTGTACAAGCCCATCGACCCGTACATGCTCAAGACCAAGGCCAGCGTGTTCTTCGAGCTGCATGAACGCCGCCTGGCGCTGGCGCAGCAACTGGAAGAACGCACCGAGGCGCTACGCGTCAATGAGATGTTCATGGCCGTGCTCAGCCACGATCTGCGCACGCCGCTGCAGGCCATCGTGATGGGCGCTTCGCTGCTGCAGCGCCAAAGCGACGACACGCGCGTGGTCAGCCTGTCGCAACGCATGCTGCAAAGCAGTGAGCGCATGAGCCGATTGATCGAAGACCTGCTCGACGTGACCCGCATCCGCCAGGCGGGCGGCCTGACGCTGGCCCCCACGCGCTTCGACCTGCAGGGTCTGGTCAACCGCACGCTGGACGAACTGCGCACCGGCTTTGCCGACCGCCAGATCGAATCCAGCTTCAAGGGCGACCTGACCGGCAACTGGGATGGCGAGCGGCTGGCCCAGGTGCTGGCCAACCTGCTGGGCAACGCCCTGCACCACGGCACCCGCGATGCGCCGGTGCGCGTCGACGTGGACGGCACGGCCGCGGACGCGGTCGTCGTCACCGTCAGCAACGGTGGCACCATCCCGCCCGATCTGCTGCCGCACCTGTTCAACCCCTTTCGCAGCGGCGCCCGGCCGGCGGACACCACGGCCTGGGCCTGGGTCTGTTCATCGCGCAGCAGATCGTGCTGTCGCACGGTGGAAGCATCAACGCCGACTCGCGCAATGGCATCACGCGGTTCTACGTGGCGCTGCCGCGCTGACCCGCGGGTAGCGGGAGAACGCCAGGCCGGCATGCGGCCACGGGGCGTTCCCGCGCGGGTCAGCGCCCGTCGTCTTCGCGCCGCTCGGCCTCTTCCTGCGCCCCGACGTCTTCAAGCTTGACCCGGCTGGTGCTGCCATGCGTGGCCGCGCATTGGCCGGGATTGCCGCTGCTTTTGACGCACTCGGCGAACGCCAGCGCCGCATCCACCGTGGCGAAGTGGTACGAGTGGCCATCGGCGAACGCGATCTTTCCTTCGACTGAACAATCCATGGTGCCTCCTGTTGACGGGAAGGACCATCCTAGCGGTTGTCGCGGCCGAAGTCAGCCGGCCTCACATTTTGAAAATTCGAGCGCGCTTGCTTCGGTAAACAACCCGCAGCGATGCACCGCTACCCCTGCCGCACGCCCATCATGGAACGCGACAGGCGGCTGGCCGCCGCCAGGATGGGTTCTTTCTGCTCCCGCAGCACGGACTCGGTCAGACGCGACAGCGGGCCGGAAATGCAGAGGGCGCCCAGCAGCGTCCAGTTGATGCCGTAGACCGGGGCCGAGATGCTCGACACTTCGGCATCGCGTTCGCCCAGCGAAATCATGTAGCCGGCCCGACGGATCGATTCATAGGGCTCGCCCGCCTCGCCGGTAAAGGCCAGCAGCACCCGGCCCGGGCTGCCGACCTCGAGCGGCAGCGCCGCCCCCACCCTGACGTGATGGCGGATCGACCGGGGGCCTTCCACGCGCGCCACGCAGATCCGCTGGCGGCCTTCGCGCACGTAGAACGTGGCGCTTTCGCCCGTGGCGGCGGACAACTCACGCAGCACCGGCTGCACCACCTCGACCACATTGAACGTGGCCTGGTAGCAGGCCCCCAGCCACCCCGCGGCGCGCGCCAGGCGCCAGGTGCCATCCGGCCGTTGCGCCAGGTAGTCGTCCAGCGCCAGGGTGCGCGCCAGGCGCAGCACGGTGGACCGGTGGCAGCCCGTGCGCCGGCTCAGTTCGGCCAGCGACAGATGCGCGTCTTCGACGCCGAACGCTTCAAGGATGCGCATGGCGCGGCGCACCGCCACCACGCCTTCTTCGGGCGCCCCCGCGTCGACATCGAGATCTTCCGAATCGTTCATTGTGCGAGACATGTTTCATTAGACGAACATGCATTGTATGCCGTGGAACATCGCTCCACAATTCACCCACCAAAAAACAAATCAACGGAGACAACACATGAAGCGAATCGCGCGTTTGCTCGCGGGCATGGCCTTGGTCTGCGCCGCCGGCGCCAGCTTGGCGCAGGGCTACCCCAACAAACCCATCCGGCTGATCGTGCCCTTCCCCCCGGGCGGCGGCACCGACGTCCTGGCCCGCGAGGCCGCCATCAAAGTGGCCGGCAACACGGGCTGGAACATCGTCACCGAGAACCGCCCGGGTTCGGGCGGCAATATCGGCGTGGACACCGTGGCCAAGGCCGCCCCCGACGGCTACACGCTGGTGCTGGGCCAGACCAGCAACCTGGCCATCAACCCCACGCTCTATCCCAACCTGCCCTACGACCCGGAAAAAGACCTGAGCGCGGTCGGCCTGGTCGCCGACGCGCCGCTGGTGATCGTGGTGCCTGCCACGTCGCCCCTCAAGACGCTGGAAGACATGATCGCCGCGGCCAAGGCCAAGCCCGGCCACCTGAATTTCGCGAGTTCGGGCAATGGCACCGTGGCGCACCTGGCCGCGGTGCAGCTGCAGAATGCGGCGGGCATTTCGCTGACCCACGTGCCCTACAAGGGCGCGGCCCAGGCGTCCAACGACCTGATCGGCGGCCAGATCGACATGTACCTGTCGTCGGTGCCGACCCTGATCGGCCATGTGCGCAACGGCAAGATGCGTGCGCTGGCAGTGACCTCGGCGCAGCGCGTGCCCGACATGCCCGACGTTCCCACCATCGCCGAGCGCGGCTTTCCGGGCTTCGAGGCAGTGACCTGGTTTGGCCTGGCCGCGCCGGCCGGCACGCCCAAGGACATCGTCCAGCGCCTGAATGAAGCCTTCAACAAGGCCCTGCAAACCCAGGAACTGGGCGTGAAGTACCAGGAACAGGGCGCCCGCGTGCTGACCGGCACCCCCGAGCAATTTGCCAAGCTGATCCATGACGATCGCATCCGCTGGGGCAAGATCGTCAAGGACTCGGGTGCCCGCGTCGAGTGATACGCCATGGGCGCGACCTTTCCTTTTTCCGCAGGCACGGCCACGCCCCTCGTGGCGCCGCCGCCAGGGGCCTGCGACTGCCACATCCACGCCTATGACGCGCGCTATCCCGCCGTGCCTGGCGCGGCGTTGCGGCCGCCGGACGCCTGCATGCGCCAATACCGCGCGATCCAGGCCCGACTGGGGCTGCAACGCGCGGTGCTGGTCACCCCGTCGACCTACGGCGCCGACAACCGCGCGCTGCTGGACGGCCTGGCCGAACTTGGCGACGACGCCCGCGGCGTGGCCGTCATCGACGGCTCCGAGAGCGACGCGCAGCTGCAAGCCCTGCACGCCGCCGGGGTGCGCGGCATACGGCTGAACCTGTCGCTGGGCGTGGTGGGATCGCAGGACCACCTGCTTCCCCTGGCGCAGCGCGTGGCGCCGCTGGGCTGGCATCTGCAATTGCTGATGCCGCCGGACCAGTTGGCCTCGCTGGCGGTGCTGCTGCCGCGACTGCCCACCCCACTGGTATTCGACCACCTGGCCCGCATCACGCCGGCCCAGGCGGGTTCGCACCCGGCCCATGCCCTGGTGCTGGACCTGCTTCGGGCCGGCCGTGCCTGGGTCAAATTGTCGGGCGGCTACATCGTCAGTGCCCGCCACTCGGTCGAAGACCCGGCGCTGGATGCGCTGGCCCGCAGCTATATCGAGGCCAATCCGGAACGCGTGGTGTGGGGCAGCGATTGGCCGCACGCCTCGGCCACGGCGGGCATGCAGCCTCTGCCCGACGACGCCCGCCAACTGGACCGCCTGAGCGATTGGGCTGGCGGCGCGGCGCGCCTGGCGCAGATTCTTGTGGACAACCCGACTGCGCTGTACGGCTTTGCCGCAACACCCGACAACAAGACCACGGAGACCTCTCATGCATAACCCCGCAGCCCCTGCGCGCCGGCGCTTTCTGGCGGTGGCCGGCGCCCTGGCCGCCAGCGCGACGTTCGGCGCCCGCGCCGCGCAAGACTGGCCGGCCGGCAAAGCCATCACCTGGGTCGTCCCCTACCCCGCGGGCGGCAGCACCGACGTGCTCGGCCGCGCCATTGCCCAGCAACTGGACGCCGAACTGGCCACCCGCGTGATCATCGACAACCGTCCCGGCGCCACCGGCACCATCGGCGCGGCCCGCGTTGCGCGCGCCAATGCCGACGGCTTGACGCTCCTGGGCACCTCCATCGGGCCCCAGGCCATCGCGCCGCACGTGATAGGCAAGCTGACCTACGACCCGGTCGCCGCGTTCGACCCCGTCATCCTGATCGGCACCATTCCCCATCTGCTGGTCGTCGGCCCCGCACAGCCCTACCCCACGCTGGCTGCACTCATCACCGCCGCCAGACGCGCGCCGCACAGCCTGGCCTACGCGTCCGGCGGCACCGGCACCATCCTGCACATGCAGGGCGAACTGCTGCAGCAAAAGAGCGGCGCCACCTTCCTGCATGTGCCCTACAAGGGCGACACCCCGGCGCTGCAGGACACCCTGGCCGGCCAGGTGCAGTTCGCCTTCATTCCCGTCGCGGCGGCGCTGCCCCATGTGAAGGCCGGCGCGTTGCGCGCGCTGGCGATCACCTCGGCGCAGCGACTGCCTGCATTGCCCGACGTGCCCACCGTGGCCCAGGCCGGCTACGACGATTTCGTGGTCGAGCAATGGCAGGCCGTGTTCGCGCCGGCCGGCACGCCGGTCGCCATCATCAACCGCTTGAACGCCGCCATCGGCAAGGCGCTGCAAAGCCCCGCGCTGGCGGCGCAGGCCGGGCAACTGGGTATCACGCTGGCCGGCGGCACGCCACAGGCGCTTGACCAGTTGCGCCGCGCCGACTTCGACAAGTGGGGCAAGGTCATTCGAGACGCTGGCATCAAGCCGGCCTGACCGCCCCCATTCCCTTCCATCATCCCCTTCAGGAACGCTCATGGCCAACCCCGACATCATCAAAGACTTTCCCCGCGTCGACGCGGACACCGTACGCCGCGCGGCGGCGTTGCAACCGGCCATTCTGGCCGACGTGGCCGGCCGGCGCGGCGCGCTGCACGGCCGCATCCGCCCGCTGCATCCGGGCATGAAGCTCGCCGGCACCGCCTTGACGGTGGAAGTGCGTCCGGGCGACAACCTCATGATCCACGCGGCGATCTCGCTGGCCCGGCCCGGTGACGTGCTGGTGATCGACGGCAAGGGCGATCTCAGTTCCGCGCTGAT
The DNA here is from genome assembly GCF_059760725.1 of Achromobacter sp. 1014246743. Lineage (NCBI taxonomy): Bacteria > Pseudomonadati > Pseudomonadota > Betaproteobacteria > Burkholderiales > Alcaligenaceae > Achromobacter > Achromobacter sp. 1014246743. The sequence continues at coordinate 4,247 of NZ_JCBANA010000018.1, read as the reverse complement.
GGGCACCATCATGATGAACGCCTGCCGCAAGCTAGGCATCGCCGGCGTGGTGATCGACGGCGCGGCGCGCGACGCCATCGAGATCATCGAAATGGACTACCCGGTATTTGCCGCGGGCACCAACCCCAATGGCCCGACCAAGAACGTGCCGGGCCGTATCGGCCACCCGGTGTCGGTGGGCGGCGTCACCGTGAACGCGGGCGACTTCATCATCGGCGACGCGGACGGCGTGGTGGTGGTCGAACGCGAGAAGATCACGGGCCTGCTGCCCGCGGCCGAAAAGAAGGTGCGCGACGAAGCCGCGCGCATTGCCGCCATCCAGGCCGGGGACACCGAAGCCAAGTGGCTGAGCGCGGCCCTGCGCGCCGCCGGCGTGCTCAAGGAAGGAGAATCGCTGTGAGCCACCCCGCCAAGCCCGTCGTGCTGGTGACCGCAGCCGACCTTGCGCCGCAGGCGCTGGACCTGCTGCAAGACCATGCCGTGATCTTCGCCGGCAAGACGCCCTCCGAAGACGACATCGTGGCGCTATGCCGCGAACACAATCCGGCCGCCATCATCGTGCGCTACAGCAAGGTGGGCGCGGCGGCGATGGACGCCGCCCCCGCACTGCGCGTGATCTCCAAGCACGGCAGCGGCACCGACACCATCGACAAGGCCGCGGCCGCGCAGCGCGGCATCGCCGTGGTGGCAGCGGTGGGCGTGAACGCGGCGGCGGTCGCCGAGCAGGCGCTGGCGTTGATGATGGCCTGCGCCAAATCCGTCGTGACGCTGGATGCGCGCATGCGCGCCGGGCACTGGGACAAGTCCACGCACAAAAGCCTGGAGCTGGGCGGCAAGACCATCGGCCTGATCGGCCTGGGCGCCATCGGCCGGCGCATGGCCGCCATCGCGCACGGCCTGGACATGCGCGTCATCGGCCATGACCCGTATGCCAAGGACCTGCCGGCCCACATCGAGCCGGTGACCCTGGACGAACTCTGGCCCCAGGCCGACGTGGTATCCCTGCATTGCCCGCTGACCGACGACAACCGCAACCTGATCAACGCCGACACGTTGGCCCGATGCCGGCCCGGCGTGATCCTGGTGAACACGGCACGGGGTGGCCTGGTGGATGAGGACGCGCTGCTGCAGGCCGTGCGTGCGGGTCGCGTCATGGCCGCCGGCCTGGACAGCTTCGCCGTCGAACCCATGGCCGCCGGCCATCCATTCCAGCAGGAAGCGCGCATCATCCTGAGCCCGCACATCGGCGGGGTGACCAGCGCGGCCTACGTCAACATGGGCGTGGCCGCCGCCCGCAACGCGCTGCAGGTGCTGGCGCGCGATCGCGTCGGGCATTGAGAACCCGGCCGACGAACTGGGCCTGATGGCTGACCGGGCCCCGTCAAATCAAAAGGAGGAAGACAACATGACTATCCGCATTCCCTGCCTGCGCACCCGGCGCGCCGCGCTGCTCCTGGCGGCCCTGCTGCCGCTGCTGGCGACGGGCGCTGCCCGCGCCGCCGACACCTGGCCCAGCCGCCCCGTTCGCGTCGTGGTGCCGTATGGCCCCGGCGGCGCGGTCGACGTCGCCACGCGCAAGATGGCCCAGATGCTGTCCACCCAGACCGGCCAGAGCTTCATCGTCGAAAACAAGCCCGGCGCGACCGGCACCATCGGCGCCAGCCAGGTGGCGCGTGCCGCGCCCGACGGCTATACGCTGATTGCCAATGACACGACCTATTCGCTGCTGCCGCACATCTTCAAGCAATTGCCGTTCGATCCTGCCAAGGACCTGCAGCCGGTGTCGGCCTTCGTGTTCGCGCCCATGGCGCTGGCCGTGGCGGCCGACAGCCCGTACCGCACGCTGTCCGACCTGGTCGAACAGGCCCGCCACCAGCCCGACCGCATCACGTATGGTTCCGGCGGCCCCGGCACCACCCCGCACTTCGCCGCGGAGGGGCTGGCCCTGGCCACCGGCGTGAAATTCATGCACGTGCCGTTCAAGGGCGCCGCCGAAGCCACCCAGGCCGTGCTGGGCAAGGTCATCGACTTCCAGTTTGCGTCCACCACCGGCATCATGGGGCCGGTGCAAGGCGGACAATTGCGCCTGCTGGCCGTCAGCGGCGATCAGCGCCTGGACGTGCTGCCCGACGTGCCGACCTTCGCGCAAGCCGGTGTCAAGGACTTCGGCGTGGTCAACTGGACTGGACTGTGGGCGCCGGCCGGCACCCCCGCGGACGTCACCGACCGCCTGCAGCGGGAGGTCGCCCGCGCCATGGCCTCGGAAGAGATGAAGACCTTCGCCGTGAAGATGGGTGCGAACCCGCGCGCCGCCGATGCCGCCGAGTTCCGCCGTATTCTGGCCGACAGCGGCGTGATGTGGGGCAAGGTGGCCCGCAGCATCGGCTTTGACGCGAAATAGCCCCGCCAAGGAGACAGCCATGTTCTACCTGCAAGCGCCCGAGGTGCTGCCGTTCGAAGTCTGGTCGCCGATGCCCGAGACGTTTCGCCGGCCTGCCCGCAGCGACTGGGCCGACGCCAACCGCGGCGGCGTGCCCACCGACTCGTTCCTGGAAGGTCCGGTCTTCGACACGGCCGGCAACCTTTATGTGACCGATATTCCGTGGGGCCGCGTGTTCCGCGTGTCACCCGACCGGGAATGGTCGCTGGTTGCCGAGTACGACGGCGAGCCCAACGGCATGAAGTTCCTGGACGAACGCCGCCTGCTCATCACCGATTACAAGAACGGCCTGATGACGCTGGACGTCGCCAGCGGCCAGGTCACGCCCTATCTGGCGCGCCGCAACAGCGAACGCTTCAAGGGCGTGAACGACCTGGTCTTCGACCCCCAGGGCAACCTGTACTTCACCGACCAGGGCCAGAGCGGCCTGCATGATCCCGGCGGCCGGCTGTATCGGCTGCGGCCCGACGGCCAGCTGGATCTCTTGCTCGGCAACGTGCCCAGCCCCAATGGCGTCGCGTTGTCGCCGGATGGCAAGGTGCTGTACCTGGCCGTCACCCGTGGCAACTGCGTGTGGCGCGTGCCGCTGCTGCCCGATGGCAGTGTCAGCAAGGTCAGCCAGTTCTTCACGTCGTATGGGCCCAGCGGCCCGGACGGATTGGCGGTCGACGTCGAAGGCAACGTCCTGGTGTGCAACCCCGGGCTGGGCTATGTCTGGCTGCTCAACCACCGTGCCGAGCCGCGGATCGTATGGCAAAGCCCCGTGGGCATGTCCACGACCAACCTGGCGTTTGGCGGCCCGGATGGCCGCACGCTGTATTGCACGGAGTCGGTATCGGGATCCATTCTGCGTGCACAGGCGCCGCACGCCGGAATGCCGCTGGCACGCCTGGCCTAGCGGCGGTCAGGCGGTGCGTGCCCGCAAGGCTGCGTCCCCCCGGCGGGGGCCTCAGATAAGCGCCGCCGCCTGCTCGCAGTGCCGCAGCGCCTGGCGCAGCGCCGTATCCACCGACCGCAATGACATGCCCAGCCATGCTGCGGCATCGGCGCGGCTGCGCCCTTCCACCCGCAAGGCGATCAGCACGGCGCGCTGGCGGCGCGGCAATTGGTCCAGGATGCGCGACAACGCGGCCAGGGCCGATCGCCCCTCGCTCACGGCCTGAGGGCCCGGGGTCTCGTCCACCAGTTCCGGCAAGGCGGCGGCCGGGTCGTCCAGGGACAGCCACGACGCCTGGCCACGCAATCGGTCGATCGCCAGATGACAGGCCATGCGGAACACATAGGCGTCGGCCTCGCGCACCTCGGCCAGCACCGGCCGCTGCAACCGCAGCCAGGCCTCGTGCAGGCATTCATGCGCCAGGTCGGCGCAACGGAACCGCCGCACCAGCCGGCCATGCAGCGCAGCGTAGCTGTCGCTCAGGTGATCGCGCAGGCGTGCCGTGCCGTCAGGGTGGCGGGGCGACTCATCGTGCGGACGCGCCGAGTCGTCCAGCGAGGGCATCGATTCGCCGTGCGAGAGCACCGATGCGTCATGCGGGCACACCGGCTGCCGCGCCTGCCGCACGGGCGAGCGCGGCAGGCGCCACGTGTCGACGTCCATCCAGGGCGGCGGCAAGGCGGGCGTCGCCCGCGGGCGCGCGGTCGATAGCGGCGTCATCATCACAGCCCGCCCCGGGTGCTCTGTTTGCGTTCGGGCAGCTGCCGCTGTCCCGCCCTCGGCCACTCGCCCAGGCCCAGGTACCGCACCGGGCCTCCCCCTGCCTCTATTCCCCACCTCACGCGTCGCAGCACACGCATACTGGTTAGA